>JALPXQ010000001.1 GCA_023271515.1 Dehalococcoidia bacterium
CCTTCTTGGTTTAAGATTCCTGATGGTAATAGGGAACACCGCAGTATCGCCTGCTTCAATGATTTGACCAGGGAAATCACTTCGTATAACGATAATTGGCTCCCACTCCTCCTCACCTTGCCCCTCTGCCACTGCAACAGGTATGCTTTGTATTAGAAGCATGAGCAAAACTAGAAACACCAGCAACGGTATTCGCTTAGCATTAAAGTTTTTTATCATCTGTATCACCTCACCTTATATCCAGTTTCATAAATTTAGTATATGCAATAGCGAAGAATATCGCTGGTATGACAAATAATGCCAGGATATTCATCCATACTGCATAGAGCCTATCAAAGATGTCCGGGTCTTCAACTGGTATGGCATCAAATGGTCCGGCAACCATCATGCCGCCCATGCCAATATCAAGTGCTGTGGAGATTTTCTCAAAATGTGTCGCCGGACTCAATATGGCAAATGCTTCAGTTATTGGCCTTTTCCTCTCCCAATACGCTTCACTCTCTCTTCTCCATTCAGCCCATTCTTCGTCAGCAAATGGGTCGATTTTAAATTCAGGCATCTCGGGTACTCGATCATCTCCCTCCTGTCTTTCATCTGGTGGTGGTCTCATTGGTGGCATAGCAGGTGGCTCAGGTCGAGGCCCAACTATCATTTCTGCAGCAAACGGAGCAATGGCCGGCAAAATAAGTGAAATCACAAGTATGATGCCAAAGGCAAACATAATAGAAGATCCACTGTTCTTAAATAGAACCGATGACATAAGTGCAATTGCAAAAAATGACAACAGCAGTATTACAGAAATAATTCCAAATAAGGCGATGTTTACAAACTCACCAATAGTTGGAACTATGTCCGATATGAGGAGCATTGCCAGAGAGATTCCAAAAGTCATACCAATGGCGAGTATAATTACAAGCAGTCCTGCTATTGCCTTCCCGTTTATAATTTCATCACGATATATGGGATGGGATAACAGTGTTTTAAGTGTTCGATCTTGCCTCTCCTTAGATATAAGATCAAAACCCATAACTACTGCCAGAATCGCTCCAAGTACTGGCATTGCCATCCTCATCCACATGAATGCATAGAGTGGGGATGGTCTTTCGGGCATCCACTCCGTCACATCTATGACACCTGGGTATCCTGGTGGGCCTGCTGGCATCGGTATCCTTATATCTTCTGCATCTTCTATTCTTTCTATATGCTCCTTATACCTATCAAGCGCATCGTGATACATATTAATTCCTTCGTGAAGTGAATAGGCAGACAGCAGAAGAAATATAAGGAATACAATGATGAATTTGCCACTCCTTATATGGTCTATAAGCTCCTTTCGTACTATATTTGTCAGTCCGTTCCTATTGCTTCTCATATCAAATCACTCCTTATAAATGGAGAGGAATACTTCCTCCAGTGTTGGCTCGTGCATTTTCATGCCTTTCATACGGATGTGTTTTTCAAATAGAATTCCAGATATGTCCTCTCTAATATCGGAAGTGGACTCTATAACCACTCTTTTTCGATCTTCACTATACTCGATCTTCAGGATATCACTATGGGTTAAATCTGGAATTGGATCAAATGCCTCGATTATCATCTGTTTCTGATCTTCTCCCATGCCACTGAATTCTCTTTTAAGTTCATCAATCGTACCTTTCGCTATCAGTCTACCTTCCTTTATAATTCCTATTGTTTTGCAAACATTGCTTACCTCAGGCAAAATATGGGAAACTATAAAAATTGTCTTTCCTTCATCAGATAATCGCTTTACGAGATTTCGATACTGAAAAACGCTTTCGGGGTCTAAGTTTGCCGTTGGTTCATCCAAAAACAGTATCTTGGGGTCGTTTATAAGTGCCTGAGCCATACCAAGTCTCTGAGTCATACCTCGAGAAAATTGACCTACTTTCTTTGTCACACCTCCAAGATTAACAAGTTCAAGCACCTCCTCTATCTTCTTCTGGCGCGCACTTTTTTCAATTTTATAAAACCCGGCAAAGTAATTAAGATTCTCCGCTGCAGTCATATTGGAGTAGAATCCAATATCTTCGGGTAAATATCCAATGATATTTTTTACACTAAGTGGATCTTTTGAGACTTCTATATCGTTTACAAAACATTTGCCGTGGGTAGGTTCAATCATTCCGACGAGCATCAGTATTGTTGTGCTTTTTCCGGCACCATTTGGACCAAGAAATCCGAAAATGTCTCCCTCTTCTACCTCCAGATTAAGTCCATCTACTGCTTTTACCCCATTATAGTTTTTTGTTAAATTTTCTGTCCGTATCATGTATCTCATATATTCCACCTGCTTCTTTTGATTTGTTATACTCCACTGCCCCTGAAGAACCAGTTTTTTGATTGTATATTAAGTAGCCTCCTTCTATTATATCACCTTTTCCCTCATCTATCTATATTATAACGCCTCAATGTTAAGATTCTGTTAAGAGATTGTTAAGATAAGGTTGCATCTATATCTTGACATTATCAGATTAGGTGGTAGCCAGGGAAGAACTATAACCGTTCCTTCACCTTCGCTGCCAGCGACCGGGTCATCCCTGGAACCGAGGCCAGTTCGTCAAGCGAGGCAGACATAATCTCCCTGAGAGTGCCGAACCTCTTGAGCAGGGCTTGTCTGCGCTTGGGCCCGATGCCGGGTACCTCATCGAGTTCAGAGGTGAGCGCGCCTTTTCTTCTCACCTTTAGATGATAGGAAAGGGCAAAGCGATGTGACTCATCTCGAATACGCTGCAAGAGGTAAAGCGCCTGTGAGTTTCGGGGCAGGGTGATCGGCTCGGCTGCCTGGGGAAGGAAGATTTCCTCGTTTTCCTTGGCGATGCCGGCTATGGGAACGGATTCAATGCCCAGCTTACGGATGACCTCCAGGGCGGCATTGAGGTGTCCCCGCCCCCCATCGATGAGGACCAGATCGGGGGTTGAGCCCCAACTTTCACCGGTTTCTTCTTGTCTGGCACTGGATGTTCTCCTGAAGCGTCGCCGCAACACCTCCCGCATCATGGCATAGTCATCGATACCGGCCACTGCCCTGATCCGGAACCGGCGATAATGCGACGATTTCGGTTTACCACCCATAAAGACAACCATGCTGCCCACCGCCGCCGTCCCACGTATATCGGATATGTCGTAACACTCTATTCGCTGGGGCATTCGAGGCAGGCGCAAGCGATCCTTTAACTCCTCCAGGGCAGCGGCGGTTTTTCCGCTATCGGCGAGCCACTTTATCCGGGATTGCTCCAGTAACTCTGAGGCATTCTGAGCAACCAGATCCACCAGTCTCTTCTTTTCCCCGCGGCGCGGCGTCAGTAATCGAACCCGGCGACCACGCTTGCTCTCCAGCCAGGTCTCGATCAACGGCTTATCCACCAGTTCTGTCTGGAGCAGTATCTGTGGCGGGATGGTTACTCCGGAACTGTAGAACTGTTCCACAAAACTCGCCATGATCTGGCGGGGATTCTCGTCCTGCACGCCCTCGAGAAGGAAATGCTCCTGGCCCAGTAACTTGCCCCCGCGGATGAAGAATACCTGGGCGCAGGCCTCATTCTTGTCCTGAGCAATGGCAATTACATCTTCATTGACTTTACGGGTAGAGACAACCTTCTGCTGCTCGATGATGCTTTCAATCGCCTGAATCTGGTCTCGCAACGAGGCAGCCTTCTCGAAATCCAGGTTTGAAGCTGCCGCCGACATCTTCTTCTTAAGCTCATGTATCACCTGGGCCTGTTTTCCCTCTAGAAAGAGTATCACCTGGGCGATGATCCTCTGGTACTCCTCTTGGTTCACCGCCCCGATGCAGGGCCCGGTGCAGCGGTGGATGTGATATTTAAGACAGGGGCGAGTATCGGTGCCAGTGATGATCCTCTTGCAGGTTCGATAGGGGAAGAGTTTGTTCACCAGGTTCATGGTTCGGCGAAGGGAGCCGGGGCTGGCGAAGGGGCCGAAGTACCGGCTTCCATCCTCGATTAAACGCCTGGTCAGTTGCACGCCGGGCCACTCCTCGGCGAGGGTGATCTTGAGATAGGGATAGCTCTTATCGTCCTTGAACCGAACATTAAAATAGGGCCGATACTTCTTGATGAGATTGCATTCGAGGATGAGGGCCTCTTGCTCCGAATCGGTGACGATGAAATCGATATCAGTTGTCATGGATACCATTTTCTGAAGCTTTGGGGGCAGCGCCTGGGATGCAAAGTATGACCTCACTCGATGCTGCAGGCTGGCCGCTTTGCCCACATAGAGGACAGCCCCGCCATCGTCCCGAAAGAGATAGACTCCCGGCTTGTCCGGCAATTGGGATTGCTTTCCACCGGTTTCAAATCTCATAATGTCATCTGACTTCTATAATCAATCTATACTTGTCAAGTAGAAATGCGTTCATCTATCCCCGGCAATCCGGCTCACGCTGATGATCCCCCGTACCCTCTCTAGCCGGGAGAAGAGCCGGCTTAGATGCCCGATGTCGGTAATGTCCAGAATGAGGTATACGGAGATGGTAGCATCATCGTGATTTACATTGGAGATCGAGGTAATATTCACTTTGTTCTCCGAAACAACGGTGCTGATATCTCTTATCAGCCCCACCCGGTTGTATGCCTTGATGCAAATCGAGACCGGATAGGAGCGAACGCTCTGGCCCCAACTGACGTCGATTAACCTCTCTTTCTCACTCTCGGCGCTGATATTAGGGCAGTCCCGGCGATGAATGGTGACGCCTTTAGTTCGAGTAACGAAGCCGGCGATCTCATCGCCGGGAACCGGCATGCAGCATGGTGCAAGGTGTGTCAGCAAATCGCCGACTCCGAGCACCTGGATACCGGTGGGTGCCGCCGGCCGCTTTGGGGCTGTTGGGGGAGGTGATACGGTTTCCTCCCTGGGAACTAACTTGGGGCCGATCTGATGGGCGCTGATATCTCCACACCCGATGGCAATCAGAAATTCGTTGAGATCGTCGTAGTCGAATAAGCTTGCTATTTCTATCCCGCTGGCACTCACCCCAAGGCGTCTAAGCTCCTTCTCAAAGAGTGCCTTCCCCCGTTCGAGATTCTCGGCTCGCTCTCGTCTTCGGAACCACTGCCTGATCTTATCCCGTGCCTGATGGCTCTTGACATAACCAGAGTGTGGGTTCAGCCAGTCGAGGCTTGGCCCGCGATCCGATTTGGTGCTGAGTATCTCGACTACATCCCCATCCCGAAGTTGATAAGTCAGTTGAACGAGCTTGCCATTGACCTTGGCCCCGGTGCAGCGATGGCCCAGCTCGGTATGAATTCGATAGGCGAAATCAAGTGGGGTGGCCCCTTGAGGTAATTCTTTGATCTCGCCCCTGGGGGTAAATACGTAGACCTGATCCTTAAAGACGTCGGCTTTGAGTGACTCCACGAGATCAGTCCCGGTGAGATCCTGGCGCCATTCTATGAGTTGCCTGAACCAGGCCAATTTCTCCTCAAAGCCTATGTCTTTCTTTGCGCCTTCTTTGTAGCGCCAGTGGGCCGCAACCCCGTATTCGCTGGTGCGATGCATTTCATAAGTTCGAATCTGTATCTCCAGTGGTTTGCCTTCGAGCGCTATCACTGTGGTGTGAAGCGATTGATACATATTCCCTTTGGGGTTAGCAATGTAGTCATCGAACTGTCCGCGCAGTGGATGCCAGAGGTTATGAATAATGCCCAGGGCGTTATAACAATCGGAGATTTCGTCAACAAGGACGCGAATCGCCAGGAGATCGTGAATCTCACTGAATTCCTTTCCCTGCTCGGCATATTTCTGCATCTTGGTATAAATGCTGTAGATGCTCTTTGGCCGGCCGCTGATATCAGCCTTGAGTCCCGCTTTCTGAAACTCATCTTTCAGAACTCGGCTGGCGTAGGTGATGTATCTGTCCCAGGCTGTTTTTCTGACCTCCAGAAGGTGGGCGATCTCCCGGTGATCATCCGGCTGAAGCCAGCGAAATGAGAGGTCTTCCAACTCCTGTTTTAGGCGCCATATTCCCAGCCGGTGGGCAAGGGGAGCGTATATCTCCATTGTCTCTCGAGCAATGCGATCACGCTTCTGCGGAGGCAGAGGGCCCAGGGTGCGCATGTTGTGTATCCTATCGGCCAGCTTGATGAACACCACGCGAACGTCTTGCGACATAGCAAGCAGCATCTTGCGCAGGTTGTCTGCCTGGGGGTGGCTATCTTCCATGCTCTCTGAGCCTCGCCTGGCGATCATGTTCAACTTGGTTGTGCCGTCAACCAGATTTCTAACTTCCGCCCCAAATCTGCGCTCAATTTCTTCCAGCGCTATCCCGCAGTCCTCGGGCACGTCATGGAGCAAGGCAGCAATTATGCCGGCGGCGCCAAGACGGAGATCAGCCACAATGCTAGCGGTTTGGACAGGATGTTCCAGATAGGGTCCCCCTGACTTGCGAACCTGGCCGGCGTGCGCCTCGAGCGCAAAGCGGTAAGCTTCCTCGATCAGGGGGAGATCCTCCGGGGGAAGGTAGGCGCTTACCTTGGCGATGAGTTCTTGGGAGTCCATATTATAAGTATAGCGTCGGACTGATAGATATGCAACAAAAATCTGGCCACCTCTTCTAAAACATGGATGCTTGTGGTATACTGGCGATGAAGCCGGGTCAGGGGGTGGTTTGACCACGGCGGTGAGGTAAGATAATACTATGGAAACACTATTAAACATAAGAAACATATCAAAGCAGTTTGGCAAGAATACTGTTGTAGATCAAGTATCCTTTGATGTTCATAAGGGTGAAATACTCGGCGTTCTCGGTCCCAATGGGGCGGGGAAGACCACGGTAATTAGAAGCATCATGGATATAATACGACCGGATTCAGGGGAAATTAGATTTAATTTTCAAGACAACAACAACTTTTTGTCTCAAATAGGCTATTTACCCGAAGAACGAGGTTTATATAGAGACTCCAGGGTGACGGATATACTATTGTATCTTGCTCAACTTAAGGAATATCCCAGAGATAGAGCGCGAAAAAGGGTGTTGGAATACCTTGCCAAATTTGATTTAGAAAATGCCGGGAAAATGAAAATAAAAGAACTTTCCAGGGGAATGGCCCAGAAAGTGCAATTTATCGGCGCCATACTTCATGAGCCGGCTATCTTGATTCTTGATGAACCGTTTTCCGGATTAGACCCTGTTAGTCAAGATGTATTTTCTGAAGAGATTAGAAATCTGGCAAGAAATGGTGTGGCTGTCTTGTTTTCTTCGCATCAGATGAATTTGGTGGAGAATCTCTGTGATCGCATCTTTATGATTCATAAAGGGAAAAAAGTATTATACGATACTCTTTTAAGGATCAAGCAAGATTTTGGCAGTTTTAAGTGTGAGATTATGAGTGAAGAGAATATCAGGGATAAGTTTATAAACTTCAAAGAAACCGAAAAGATAGAGCAAGAAGGCCTTCGCACAACGATCTATCTTAAGAAAGGCGTTGAGCCAGGTCAGTTTATCCAAAAATTGCCAGACAATATATCTATTGAGGAGGTTACAATTAAGAGAGATTCGCTTCATGATATTTTTGTGAGAACTGTAACCGAAAATTAGGGATCGAGGTTTCTTCTATGAAAACAGTACAGAACAATACGATAAGAAACGGCATTAAGGTTGCTTTGTGGGAAATCAGAAAATTAGTGTGGAACAAAGCCTTTATTATTTCCCTTCTATTGACGCCGGTTATCTGGGGTTTATTTATGGGACTGCCAAGACTTTTTGAGAAAATCGGGGAACCCGCTGCTGCGCCCACAACTTATATATACATAGTAGATGAAATTGGTATTTATGAATCATTGTCTCAAAAGGTAAGTGATATAGATAATCTGTTTTTAAGAAAGCATTCAGGCCCTATAGATGACTTAAGAAATCGCATCGAAGGTGATGAAAATGCTGGATACGTGCACATAACAGAGGAGATATTTGAAACAAGACTAATCAGTGTAATGACAGGTACAGGAGATACTCACATTCCACTTGCCTTTAATACCAGACTCAAGGAAACACTGACGCGCTATGAATTGGCAATGCACAATGTAGAAGCGGGGGATATCGAAAAAATTGTTGCTGGATATTTCGTTAGTGTTAGTCCGGTTATTGAAGAAAGTGTGGATCCAATGGATCGTGTTAGAAAATGGGTTCCACCGATTTTTGCAATGATAATCTTTTTTATGGTCTTCATGAGCGGAATGACGACTATGCAAAGCGCTATATCCGACAAAAGAGATAAAATGATTGAAATATTACTTTCTTCGGTATCTGCAAGCAGTCTGATGTATGGAAAGATCATTGGTAATTTCTTTGCCGGACTTATTCAATTGGCAGTATATTTGATATATGCACTAATGTTCATACATTTTCTGGGCATTCCTGGACTTGGCCATATTCCGGTGCATCAATTACTTTCTTATATTATCTCACCTGAATTGCCGTTATTATTGTTTTTTGCTCTCGCGGGCTATCTTTTGTTTTCTTCCATATATGCCGGGCTGGGGGCTACAATGGAAGACGTTATGAATGCTGGAAATTTTCAAGGAATCATTATGTTGCTCCCAGCCTTATCCGCTCTTTTCATAAGCCCTGTTATCGGCAATCCAGAAGGAATTATTGCCCAGATTGGAAGCTATATTCCGTTTACAGCCTCCATAGTAATGATACTAAGAATCACCCTTATTGACTTGGCTTTGATAGAAATTGTTATTCCAGTAGTTATTTTACTGGCATCAACAATGTTTATGGCGAAACTTGCCGGCAAGATATTCAGAACAGGAATGTTGATGTATGGGAAGGAAGCGGATCCGAAAGAAATGTGGAAGTGGTTGAGACAGTAACCCTTCTTTGCACTAGTGCCTACGATGCGAATCCCGGAAAAATCGGGAATGTGGCGGGGCAAAGTTGGAAATGGAGAGTCATGCGCATCGTATTTATGGGAACGCCCGAGTTCGGAGCGATCATTCTAAGGCGACTGCTCTCCAGTGAACATGAGGTAATAGCGGTCTACTCTCAGGCGGATAAGCCCGCAGGGCGCGGACGGATCGCCACTGCTCCACCGGTGAAGCAAGTTGCCCAGGAGCACGGTCTGATGGTATTCCAGCCAAAGGGGCTGAGGGACAGAGCTGAAGTTGCGCAACTGGCTAACCTGAGGCCAGATGCCATAGTCGTCGCCGCTTTCGGGCAGATATTGCCCCGGGAGATACTGAACATCCCGGAGTTCGGCTGCCTGAATGTTCATCCCTCCCTCCTGCCCCGCTATCGCGGCGCCTCCCCTATCCCCTCTGCCATTCTGTCTGGTGATGATATAACCGGTGTTAGCATTATGCTCATGGACGAAGGCATGGACACTGGACCTGTTCTAGGCCAGAGGACGGTTTCAATACACGGCGAAGATACCGCTGAATCACTGGGGTCCAGACTGGCCCAGGTTGGGGCTGATCTCCTGATAGAAACTCTCCCTCAATGGTTTGAGCGTCGTTTGGTGCCACAGCCCCAAAAGGAAGAAGATGCCACCTATACCAGGCCGATTCTCAAGAGCGATGGAGAAATAGATTGGAATCTTCCGGCGGTGGAACTCTCGAGAAGAGTGCGTGCCTTCTATCCCTGGCCTGGATGTTTCACCCTGTGGCAGGGAAGGGTTCTCAAGATACTGGAGGCGGTCGCCTTGCCTCCTCGTGGGGAAGTGGGGCCAGGGACAGTTGTGCCGCTATCCGCTGAGGTGCCGGTGGGGGTGGGGACGGGGGAGGGGATACTGGGGCTGCATCGGGTTCAGCTCGAGGGGAAAAGACCGATGTCTGCTGCCGAGTTCCTGCACGGGCAGAGGGCCTTTATCGGGCAGAAATTGACTCACCCTCCCCTGCTTGAGAGCCGCCGGCCGCCCAGGAGATGCATATGCAGGTGAGGAACAACTTGCCCTCCCTCCGGGCCGCAGTTGATCACCAGGCGATAACCTCTCTCGGAGATACCCTCCACTTCTGCCAGCTGTCTTGCCACACCTGCCATTTTACCCAAAATGGGCAGATCCTTGTCCTTCAGCTCGCTCAGGCTAGCAACATGTTTCCGGGGCACGATGAGAATGTGTATCGGTGCCTGAGGATTGATGTCCCGGAAGGCGACGATCTCATCATCCTGCTGGAGCATTTCTCCCGGAATCTCCCCGGATATGATCTGACAGAAAACGCAAGACATTCTTCCCTCCCTAACTCCTATTTCCTCTAGCTCTTTCCAGATGCACCATCAAGAGGGCTATATCCGCTGGTGTAACCCCGTCGATGCGTGAAGCCTGCCCCAGTGTCTGCGGACGGAAGCGCTCAAGCTTCTGGCACGCTTCGCGGCGTAGCCCGTTAATGCCCCCATAGTCAAACCAATCGGGTATGTGCCGCTCCTCCAGCCTCAGCATCCTCTGAACAGCGGCCTCCTGCCTCTGGATGTAGCCTTCATATTTGGCCTCGATCACCACCTGTTCGGCGCAATCAGGACATAGCCGGCTGTCTGCAACGCCGAGCGTGGTCATGGTGCGATAATCCACATCCGGACGGCGCAGAAACTGCAGGGCACTGACGGTGCGTGTTCTAGATGGCAGACCACATTCTTCAAGGGACGCAGCCAATCTCTCGATTGAGAGGTGAGTCTTTGCCAGGCGCTTGAGTTCAGTGGCTACAACACGACGCTTGCTTTCTACCGCTTCATATCGTCCCTGGCTGATGAGCCCCAATTTGTAGCCGGTGGGGGTGAGCCGGAGATCGGCGTTGTCCTGGCGTAAGAGCAGGCGATGTTCCGCCCGTGAAGTGAGCAAGCGGTAGGGCTCCGTCAGATCCTTCGTTACCAGGTCGTCGATCATCACCCCGATGTATGCCTGATCCCGTCGGAGGATCAGTGGGGGTTGTTCCTTTACCTTCAAAGCGGCGTTTATCCCGGCAAGCAGACCCTGGGCTGCAGCCTCTTCATAACCGGTGGTGCCATTGATCTGCCCGGCAAGAAAGAGTCCCGGAACCAGCTTGGTTTCCAGCGAGCTTACAATCTGGTTCGGCGGCACGAAGTCGTATTCGATGGCATAGCCGAAGCGAATGATCTCAGCATTTTCCAGCGCTGGAATAGTGCGAAGCATGGCCAGTTGCACATCCTCCGGGAGGCTGGTGTTGGCACCCTGAAGATAGACCTCGTTGGTTTCCCATCCCTCCGGTTCGAGGAAGAGTAGGTGCCACGGCTTATCGGCAAACTTTACTATCTTGTCCTCGATGGAGGGGCAATAGCGAGGCCCTGTTCCCTGGATCATACCGGTGAACAGCGGCGCACGGTGGAGGTTAGATCTGATTATCTGGTGCGTTTTTTCATTGGTGTAGACAAGGTAGCAGGGTATTTGCTGTCGCCAGGGGGTGTAATTTCCCTGGGGGTAGACAGGGTTGATGGGAGGGAAGTTGAGAGAATTAGAATTAGACTCAAAGCTGAAGTGAAGGGGTACCTCGCTCCCTGCTTGAATGATGGTTCTGGAGAAGTCGATGGTCCCGGCCTCCAGGCGAGGCGGGGTGCCGGTCTTGAGCCGGCTCATGGTAAATCCCAACCGCCGCAGGCTATCGGAAAGTCCATAAGCGGCAAACTCGCCGGCGCGCCCGGCAGCAAAGCTCTTCTCTCCGATAATGATTCGTCCCGCAAGAGAGGTTCCGGTGGTGAGAACGACCGTCTTTCCCTCGTAAGCCCAGCCGGTACTGGTTATCACCTTCAGTGCCTGATGATTTCGTTCCAATACTTCAACGAGTGCCTGCTTGACATAAAGATTGCCCTGCCTCTCAATGGTGTGTTTCATGGCCAGGCCGTAGAGCTTCTTATCCGCCTGGGCTCGGAGAGCCTGCACTGCCGGACCCTTGCCCGTGTTGAGCATTCGGATATGGATGAAGGTCTTGTCGATGTTGCGCCCCATCTCCCCGCCGAGGGCGTCGATCTCCCGAACCAGATGTCCCTTGGCGGGCCCCCCGATGGATGGATTGCAGGGCATGAGGGCTACGTTGTCGAGGTTCATGGTCAGCAGGAGGGTGCGGCAGCCCATTCGAGCGGCAGCCAGGGCGGCCTCACAGCCGGCATGCCCCGCGCCGACGACGATCACATCGTATATCATGGCATATTCACCAGCTCTACGGCGGGCACTTGGCACAGATCGACATGAAGAGGGATGTGCTGAGATACCGGTCACCACGGTCCGGGAGGAGCACCACCAGGGTGCCGGAATCCATCTCCCGGGCTATCTTTAGCGCTCCTGCCATTGCCGCCCCGCTCGACATGCCGACGAACAACCCCTCTCTGGTTGCCAGGAGCCTGGTGGTTTCAAATGCCTCTTCATCGGTGATGGTCAGTATATCATCCAGAGCCTCTCGCTGGTAAATACGCGGGACAATGGATTCCCGCATGTTCTTCAGACCCTGTATGGTGTGGCCCTCCATCGGTTCCAGACCAACGATCCGCACCGCCGGGTTTCGTTCTTTGAGGTATCTTGAGACGCCCATCAGGGTACCGGTCGTGCCCATCCCGGCAACGAACACCTCTACCTCGCCGTCTGTCTGGGCAAATATCTCCGGGCCGGTTGTTTCATAGTGGGCCAGAACATTGTTCTCATTCTCAAACTGATTTGGCATATAATACGTATCAGGGTGCTCTTCGAGAATTTGATGCGCCCGCAGGATAGCCCCGTCGGTTGCCTGATATCCCGGGGTCAGCTCGATCTCCGCCCCAAAAGCCTCAATTATATGTTGCCTCTCAACGCTGACACATTCGGGCATGATCAACTTCACCTTGTAACCCTTGGCTGCTCCTATCATGGCCAGCGCGATCCCGGTGTTCCCCGAGGTGGGTTCGAGGATGGTCTTGTCCGCCGGCAACTCGCCTGACATGATGGCTTTTTCTATCATGTAGCAAGCGATGCGATCCTTGACCGAGCCCCCCGGATTGCTTCCCTCAAGTTTAGCCATGAGCCTTACCCGGGGATTCCCGTTCAGGTTATTCAGCTCCACAAGCGGCGTATTCCCGATGGAATCGATAACACTCATTACGCACCACCCACGATGATCTCATCCAGCGAGCGCTTGGGCACGTGGTGGATGCCCTGACTGTCGCGCCAGTATCCCGTGTCGCCGTCCGTCCCGAGCGGCTCGATGACCACTGTTTCCGCCGGTTTTCCGATCGCCAGCACCAGGAGTATCTCGTAGCGATCAGGAATGTTGAGCGCGGCACGGAGCTTCGGACGATTGATCGAGGCCAACATGCATCCTCCCAGTCCCCTTTCCCTTGCGCCAAGCATGATATTCTGGCTGGCGATGCCGTGGTCGCATCCAAAGTGAGTGGTCACCTCGGTATCGCCGAGCACGATGATATATGCCGATGGCCGTTCCCCTTCAGCCGGGCCGCCCCAGTCTTTGAGCGCCGCCGCCCAGGTGAGGGTGGAGAAAATCTGGGCGTTAGTCTCTGGCTCCCAGGAAAGGATGTATTTCAACGGCTGCAGATTTCTGGCCGATGCGGAATGCCTGGCCAGATCGAGCAGCTCGACCAGTACCTGGCGGGTGAGGGTCACACTCTGGTCGAACCGTCGGAAGCTGCGGGTGCTGCGGATCAAATCATCTATCATTCTTAAGCTCCGTTAACAGATTTTTGAGAACGCCTTGGTAAACTTTTCACTCCCCTCAGAATAGATTATAACATAAAAGCTAAGTGTGACACCTGTCCCGGTGTAAGAGGCTGTGCCCCAAGCCGGAGAAGATCTCTGTTGGCCTCATCATTGAGTGTATAGAGGGGCTTTCCCCATGGTTGCGCTCCTCAAAACAAAAGCAATTGCCTTTGCAAGTTCTTCCGGCCTCTGTGATCCGATTAATATTGGCCTTCCATCTAGAAATTCTAAGGCCACTCCACGATTACCGCTCACATTATATGCTTTACCTGATCTATAAGAACGAACACCCCATCCTCTGCAGTCTTTAATAGGACTATACGTTCGCACTTCGTATCGCTTCAAGTTCTCCAAAGGAATCCTAAGAAAAGAAGAATGGAGAGGGAAGAGGCGAATATACAATCCATCACTTCGCACCTCTGTTATCAGTTTTGCGGTATAGAATAGCCAAATAAGACCTGCACCAAGAGCAATAAAAAAGCCTCCGACAATGAGCAGCATTGTATCTGATATTGGATCGTCTCCCCACGGTTGACCAAAAACAAGTTGCCTAATCATTCCATAACCGAAAAGTCCCACAAGAAGCATACAACTGGAAAGCATGATTAACCAGAGCCACCATTGACGAAACTTTTGAATTTCCTGGAAAATCATATTTCCATCCTTATTCATGTTACCCCTCCCCCTCTAAGCCATTTCACCTGACGTTTCGCGTGTTTGCGACGTTCGCCGATAGGCGAACGAACGGCTTCAGCAATCGCCTCTTTGGTCAGTGCCCGCGCCATTCCTCAATAACTGCCTCCCAAGCCATGTCGTTGGCTACCTGTTCAAGCACATCTACAACTAATACTACTTTGTTAATTAGTCCTGTCTCTCTGAAGAATAAGGAGTTTCCAAAGCAGAGGAGATTGAGGAATGGGTGCTGTGACCAGCCCTCACCAGAATCGATCAGGTTCGGAACTTGACCGCCTGGTGCAAGTAACAAAGTAGTACTAATTCCGATATCTCCGAACATCCATTCCCGTCTGCACGTGCAATTGCTAACACACTATGCCATGGCTAGTCAATAATCGTATCCCTTGAGGCAGATGGAACGGCGGCAATATGCTGCGCGGCTCTACCCCCTACCCATGCGGTATTTGATGTCATAGTTGATGATGAAACTTCCTCGTCGGTGAAGCCGTAGTGCTGCGCCTGCAGCACTCTTTATCGTCCTTGCTTTGCTTCCCACCTGAAAGTTCGCCGGAAAACCACCTCATCAGTCTCACTCCAGGCATTGCCCTGTTCAATACCCTCCAGTGCCTTATCTAAATGACCCATTTTACTTCTACGGATTCCATAGGAAGCATCCGGTGCTCCTCCTACTTAAACAGTGTATACAATGGTTGATGGTGGATGGTTGGTTGCCTTATCCTCATCGTTTTCTAACCCCTGGGCCTGCGGCCGGGGGCAGGCCTGACAACCCGAGCAGTTACACTCAAGGTATATAGGTCACACACGAGTCTGGCGATTCCCAGACCTCGACATTGAAGATCGAAACCGCCTCCAGGCGGGGTTGCAGATCCCGGTAAATCGTGGTCGCGATGTTCTCCGACGAAGGGTTGATCTTGTCGAAGGGTGCTACATTATTCAAGCAGACGTGATCGAATCGCCCTAAGACCTCTCGCAGGTGCCCTTTCAACTCTGAGAAATCGAAGGCCATGCCAACATCATCGAGCTCCGAGCTCTCAACCGTCACCACGGCCTCAAAGCGGTGGCCATGCAGTTCCTCACACTTGCCCTGATAGCCCCTCAGGTAGTGTGCGGCATCAAAGTGCTGCCGAACGGATACACGGTACATCTCTCCACCTCCTTACTTGTTGTGCCTCGGTCAGCCCGGAAAGTAAATCCCTCATGGTCTTCCCGATTGAGGGATGGGCAAGGTCGGGGGCGATCTCCACCAGTGGGATCAGGACAAAGGCCCGCTCTCCAATACGAGGGTGAGGGATAACCAGATACTGATCCTCAATCACCCGCTGGGCATAGAAGAGTATATCAATGTCGATGGGGCGAGGGGCGTTCGGGAAGCTGGCAACCCGGCCGAGCTGCCCCTCAATGTCCTTGACATAACGGAGCAGCTCAAAGGGGTCGAGCTGAGTCGTCCCAGAGCAGGCCATGTTGAGAAACCAGGGTTGATCCAGGTAACCCAGAGGCTCCGTTTCATAGATCGAGGAGACCTTCTTGATCATCATCCTCTCCGCCAGGGATTCAAGTCCCCTTGCCAGATTCCTTTCTCTATCCCCCAGGTTCGATCCGAGGCCAAGGTAAATGGTGTCCATTACCCTATTCTAACATATCCGATCCGGCAATACTTGATTAAGTCCATAGCCTCGGTTAGAATAAAACAGAGGCCGGGACATGTTTGAGTCACTATCAGCTAAGCTATCGGCTGTTTTCAAGAAGCTCAGCGGCAGGGGAAAACTGACTGAAAAGGATGTCGATGAGGCATTGCGAGAGGTCAGGCTGGCACTTCTGGAGGCGGATGTAAACTTCAAGGTAGCCAAAGGATTCATTGCCCGGGTGCGCCAGAGGGCGGTGGGAGGTGAGGTTCTGGAGAGCCTCACGCCGGCCCAGCAGGTCATAAAGATCGTTAACCAGGAGCTGACAGGCATCTTTGGCGGCGGCCCGCATAAACTCGCCCAGGCCAACACCCCTCCGACGGTGATCCTGATGACCGGACTCCAGGGGGCGGGGAAAACTACCACCACAGCCAAGCTGGCCCTTCACCTCAGACGCGGCGGGGGGCGGCCGCTTATGGTGGCAGCCGATCCATACCGGCCCGCTGCCGTTAATCAGCTGCTTACTCTGGGCAAACAGCTCGACCTGCCGGTTTACGCCGATGAGCAGGCTAAATCGGTGGATGCTATTTGTAAGCAAGCTATGAAGCGGGCGAAGGAACTATCCTCGACCACCGTGATACTGGACACGGCCGGACGGCTCCATGTAGACTCGGAGCTGATGGACGAATTAGAGCGGATTCGGGATGCGCTCCATCCCACCGAGGTGCTGCTCATCGCCGATGCGATGATGGGGCAGGAGGCGGTGCGGATAGCTGAGGAATTCCACGCCAAGGTCGGCCTGACCGGCGTTATCCTCACCAAGATGGATGGTGATGCTCGTGGCGGGGCGGCGCTATCCCTTACTTCGGTCACCGGCGTGCCCATAAAGTTCGTTGGCGTTGGCGAAAAACTCGATGCCCTGGAGGCGTTTCATCCCGATCGCATGGCCTCCCGGATACTGGGCATGGGGGATATGCTGAGCTTTATCGAAAAGGCGGAGGCGGCCATCGACCAGAAGAAGGCCCTGGAGATGGAAAAGAAGATGCGCCAGGCGCGCTTCGATCTGGATGATTTCCTCGATCAACTCCAGGAGGTCAAGAAGATGGGCCCCATAAGCCAACTGCTGGACATGATCCCCGGGTTCTCCAGGGGGGCGAATAAACTAAATGTGAATCTGGATGAGGGGCAGGTTAAGAGGGTGGAGGCCATAGTTCTCTCCATGACCCCTGAAGAACGACATCACCCGGACATCATAGACGGCAGCCGGAGACGGCGCATTTCCCGGGGCAGTGGAACCACCCCGCAGGAGGTGAACCAACTGCTGAACCAGTTCCGCCAGATGCAGAAACTGATGAAGCAAATGAGCTCCGGCCGGATGCGGAACTTGCCCTCATTGCGTATCTAAGCATTGGGCATTATCACCCAGGAAGATGAAAATCGTCGGCATCCTCAACATTACCACCGATTCCTTCTCCGATGGCATGCGCTATTTAGACACCGCGGCCGCCATTGAGAAAGGACTGAGCCTTGCGGCTGAGGGCGCCGACCTGGTAGACATCGGGGCGGAGTCCACCAGTATCTATGGCCAAAAGATAACCGCCGCCCAGGAAATCGAGCGGCTGTCCCCGGTCATCGAGGCGCTGCGCAAAGAAGGGGTTCGCATCTCCGTTGATACCTATAAGCCCGAGGTGATGGAGCATGTTGTCGCTCTTGGGGTGGAAATGATCAATGACGTCAGTGGACTCAAAGATGAGACCGCCATCAGGGTGGTGCAGCGGGCGGGTCTTCCGGTGGTGGTCATGTTCAACCGGAATCCAGACGTTCGTGCCCAAACGACGCCCCGAGACCACACCACGGTGATGGGCGAGGTGGTGGCTTTCTTTAGGGAGAGGCTCAAGACGCTCCACGATGCCGGCATAGCGGGTGACAGGGTAATCATCGATCCGGGGATGGGCTTGTTCATCGGAGGGACGGAGTCGAGCCTGATGGTCCTGCGGCACCTGGAAACGCTCAAGCAGTTCGGGCGCAAGATCTATCTCTCCCCGTCGCGTAAGTCCTTCATCGGGGCGGTGCTTGACCGGCCCGTCGAGGCGAGGGGATATGGGACGCTGGCGGTGGAGATATGGGCCTATCTCCACGGTGTTGAGTATATCCGCACCCATGAGCCGGGGCCACTGCGGGATGCTATTCGGATGATCCAGGCTATTGAGCAAGTTGAGTAATGAAGAAGAGAAACTATTTTACCCGGGAATCCATCCGGCAAAAGTCGCGGGCGATGTTGGAGGAAGCCAGCCGACTCAGTGCAAGGCACGATCTCACACTTGTCCCCGAACGGTCTGTTGTGCTGATTCTAGACATGCAGCGGTATTTTCTGGAGGGCACGTCGCACGCATGTATCCCTGCCGCAAGAGCAATCGTTCCCGGTATAGCAAAGCTCGCTCGGGCCTATTTCGAGGACGGCCTGCCCATCGTCTTCACTCGCCACCTGAACACTGACGCCAACGCCGGGATGATGTCCAGATGGTGGCAGGATTTGATAAGAGCGGATGACCCCGCTAGCGAGATCATCCCTGAGTTTGACCTCTCCCAGGGGGTAGTCATTGAGAAGAGTCAGTATGACGCTTTTTATGAGACCCCACTGGACGAGATGCTGCGGGAAAGGGGGGTTACTCAGATAGTGATCTGCGGGGTGATGAGTCATCTCTGTTGCGAGACCACCGCTCGTTCCGCCTTCGTGCGGGGGTTTGAGGTTTTCTTCACTGTGGACGGTACCGCCACCTATACCGAGGCGTTCCATCGGGCAACCCTTCTGAATTTAGCCCATGGTTTTGCCGTCCCGGTGTTGACTCACGAAATTCTAGACAAGCTCCCTTTAGGTAAAGCCAATGCACCTTAAAGAAGTGGCCATCATCGGGGCGGGGCCGGGGGGGGATAGCGGCAGCGATACAACTGAAGCGCTATGGAATGGAACCGCTTCTGCTGGAGAAAAGCCATATCGGCGGGCTTCTAGTGAATGCCAACCTGGTGGAGAATTACCCCGGCTTCCCCGGGGGGATCCCTGGAGCCGATCTGGTGAAGCTGTTCGAGTCGCACTTGGGAGAAATTGGCATGCCCGTTCATTTCGAGGAGGTAGTGCGGCTGGATTGGCAGGAATCATTCATTATAGAAACCCGAGATACAAAATTTCATTCCCGGATAGCGGTTGTCGCTTCCGGAACGAAGCCACGGCGTTTTACTGACATCGAGATTCCGCCGGAGGCAACGGAAAGGGTTTTCTATGAAGTCTATCCCATCGCCGGCGTAGCTGATAAGAGAATCGCCATCGTTGGTGCCGGTGATGCCAGCTTCGACTACGCCCTGAATCTCGCTCGCCGGAATGAGGTGACAATCCTCAATCGAGGACAGAAGAAAAGATGCCTTCCCCTTCTTGGGGAGAGGGTGGAGAGGTCCCCCAGGATTAGCTATCGGGAGGATACCTCCATCGCTGCGATAAAGGATTCTCGCGATGGGCTTGTTCTGGACATCAAGAGTCCCGCGGGAAAGTGGGAGCTTTCGGCTGATTATGTTATATTTGCTATTGGCAGGGTGAGGCAACTCGACTACTTTTCCGAAAGGTTAACCAAGATGGCTTCAGAACTGGAGGAGCGGGGCTTGCTTTATTTCGTGGGTGATGTGAGGAACGATATCTACCGGCAGAGCTCGATAGCGGTCGGCGACGGGGTTCACGTGGCCATGAAGATTTACAGGAGGTCCCAATGCAAATTCTAAACACTATTGGCAGAGAGGATATCGCCAGCGTCTACATTGCGGATTTGGGGCAAGGGAGGCTAGTGGAATTTGTGGAATCTACCCAGCCTCCGCTGACGAGGGATAAGAAGTGGGTTCTGATCGTGTCCACCCTCCTCGGCTGCCCGGTCAAATGCCTCATGTGCGACGCCGGTGACGACTACAAAGGCAGGCTATCCAAAGAGGAGATGTTCCTCCAGATAGACTATCTTATCAAAAAGCGATTCCCCGATGGGGTGGTGCCCGTTGAGAAATTCAAGATTCAGTTTGCCCGGATGGGGGAGCCAGCCCTTAATCCCAGCGTCATCGATGTCCTCGATGAAATGCCGCTGCGCTATGATGCCCCGGGGTTTATTCCTTCAGTCTCCACCGTTGCCCCGTGTGGTGCTGACGGCTTCTTCGAACGGCTACTTGAACTCAAACGTCGCCGATATTCCGGAGGCCGATTCCAGCTTCAATTCTCCATCCATACAACTGACAAAGAGTTACGTAAAAAAATCGTCCCGGTGGAGAAGTGGAGTCTTGCCCGGATTGCTCGGTATGGCGAGTCTTTTCACGAGAATGGAGATCAGAAGATAGGCTTGAACTTTGCCCTCGCCGACGGAATGCCGGTTGATGTTAAGATTCTCCGGAATTACTTCTCTCCGGAGAAGTTCTTGATCAAGATAACCCCCATAAATCCCACCCACCGCGCGGCCCAAAACAAGCTCAGGTCCTACGTTGATGCCTATAGCAAGCGAGAAGATTACCAGATAGTCAAAGAACTTCGATCATCCGGCTACGAGGTTATCCTGAGCATCGGGGAGACGGAGGAGAACCGCATCGGTAGCAACTGCGGGCAGTATGTGATGCAGCATCTGAGAGCGAAGGCGGCAGTTGGGCAAGGGGGTTACGATTACTGGGGGAGTGATTATGACGAGGAGTAACCAGGTGATTCCCGTGGCCAAAGGCGATGGCATTGGTCCGGAGATCATGGATGCCTGTCTCTGCATCCTGAGGGAAGCGGGTGCTCGCATTGAGCCGAGGTTTGTTGATATTGGCAAGAAGGTTTATCTTGCGGGGTATACCGCAGGCATTACAGAGGAGACCTGGGACATCCTCAGGGAATACAAGGTGTTTTACAAGGCTCCTATTACCACGCCCCAGGGGGACGGGTTCAAAAGCCTCAATGTTACCATTCGCAAGGCGCTCGGTCTCTATGCCAATGTGCGCCCTGCGGTTAGCTATCATCCTTTTGTGCCGGTAAATTATCCTGGCATGGATGTGGTCGTTATCCGTGAGAACGAAGAGGATGTTTACGCTGGAATCGAACACCAGCAGACGCCCGAGGTTGTCCAGTGTCTCAAGTTGGTCTCGCGCCCGGGCTGTGAGCGCGTAGTGCGCTATGCCTTTGAATACGCCCGCGCCTACGGCCGTAAGAAGATTACCTGTATGACGAAGGACAATATCATGAAGCTCACTGATGGGCTCTTCCACAGGGTATTCGATGAGATCGCCCCCGACTATCCGGAGGTCGAGAGCGAGCACTGGATCATAGATATAGGGACGGCAAAGCTGGCGGACACACCTACCAGCTTCGATGTGATCGTTGTGCCCAACCTATATGGGGACATCGTTTCTGATATGCTGGGGCAGATGGCGGGCTCTGTAGGGATCGCGCCCGCGGCAAACATAGGCGATGAGCACGCGATGTTTGAAGCCATTCATGGTTCAGCTCCCCGTCACGCCGGGAAGGGTATTGCCAATCCCTCCGGCTTGCTTCTTGCCGGAGTGATGATGTTGATCAGCATCGATCAAGCAGATGTCGCCGAGCGGATTCACAATGCCTGGCTTAAGACCATCGAAGACCACGTCTGGACCTACGACCTGGTTCGCAGGGTAAAGGCTGCGGGTGGAACAAAATACACCCAGGTCGGCACCCAGGAGTTTGCTAAAGCGGTGGTCGCCCGGCTGGGTCAGGAGCCTGAACATCTCAAATCAGTGAGATACAGCGGGAAGCCCATTAAAATTCAGAGATCGCAGTTGACCAACGTGCGTGACGCCAAGATGCAGCTTGACGGCGTTGACGTTTTTATTGGAAATGGTAAACTCTCTCCGAATGAGCTTGGCCGGAAATTGGAGCAGCTTGCTGAACCCAAATTTCGCCTGATTATGATCACCAATCGTGGGCAGAAGGTGTATCCGGATGGTTACCCGGAGACTTTTTGTACCGACCACTGGCGTTGCCGTTTCCAGGTGCCTGCCGGGGCTCCTCGCCCAACGCATGCTGATCTCCGATGGCTGTTAGAAAACATTGAGCAAAATAACCTTGAGTGGATTAAGCTTGAGAATCTCTACTTGATGAACGGCAAGCGAGCATACACCCTCGGTCAAGGGCAATAAGAGGCGCTGAGGTGAGAAAATGAAGGTTTCGCTTAAGTGGCTAAAGGATTACGTCGACATCACCTTGTCCCCGGAAGAGCTGGCAGAAAAGCTTACCATGGCCGGACTCGAGACCGGTGGCATCGAGACTATCGGTGATGGGTGGGAGAACGTCTCTATCGGAGAGGTTATTAGCCTGCAAAAACACCCCAATGCTGATCGGCTTCAACTGGCCACCGTCAGCCTCGGCCGGGAGCAACACACCGTGGTTTGCGGTGCTCCTAACATCAGGGTTGGCATCAGGGTTCCCTTCGCCAGGCTGGGAGCAAGACTCTACGACGGGCGCACGGGCAAGCTTGCTGAACTGAAGCCGGCGAAGATTCGCGGCGTTCTCTCAGAAGGAATGGTCTGCTCGGAGAAGGAGCTCGGCATATCAGACAATCACGATGAGATAATAGTCCTCTCGGAAGAAGCCCCCATCGGCGCGCCGCTTGCGCAGTACCTGGGGGACACTATACTCGATGTCTCGGTCACTCCAAATCGCCCCGATTGCCTCTCTATGATTGGCATCGCCCGCGAGGTAGCCGCGCTGACCGGCTCAAAGGTGCGCTTACCCAAAGTGCGCTATGAAGAAGGGGAACCCCCGACTGATGAGATGATCTCGGTCGAGATCGTTGACCCGGATCTTTGCCCCCGGTACTGCGCCGGAATTATCCAGGGGGTTACGATCGGCTCATCTCCGCAGTGGATGCAGCAGCGTCTCCTGGCCGCCGGCATGCGGCCGATCAACAACATCGTCGATATCACCAACTTCGTGATGCTGGAATACGGGCAGCCCCTGCACGCCTTCGATTACGAGGGGATTGGCGGACAGAGGATCATCGTGCGCCGTGCCGGAGATGGAGAGCAGTTGGTCACCATCGATGGAGAAGAGAGGGAGCTGTCGCCCGGCACCCTGGTGATTGCCAATGAGAAATACCCCATCGCTATAGCGGGAGTTATGGGCGGGTCAGAAAGCGAGGTCACTGAGAGGACCACCACTATATTGCTTGAAGCGGCCAACTTCAACAATGGCAGCATCCGCCGTACTTCCTTCGGGCTGGGGCTGGTAAGCGAGGCCTCCTCCCGCTTCGACAAGTCCCTCAGTCCGGATCTCCCGATGCCGGCAATTCGTCGCGCCATCGGCCTGATTGTTGAGCTAACCGGGGGCAGAGCGGCCCGGGGGATTGTCGACGTCTACCCGGGATTTCAGGGTGAGAGCAAGCCAATCCTTCTTACGGAGCGACGGGCAAGTCAGGTACTCGGTGTGGATTTTGGAATCAGCCGGATCCGGCAAACACTCGAATCTCTGGGGTTTGAATGCACGCAGAAGAGTTCCTCCGAGCTATCGGTTAGCATTCCCTACTGGCGCACCGATGTAAAGATCGCCGACGATCTGGCCGAAGAAGTGGCACGCATTATCGGATACGATGAAATCCCAACCATTATGCTGAGTGGGGAGCTTCCCCAGCACGAACCTGCCCCCCTTGCCCTGCTGCGGGAACGGATTCGCGATATTCTGGTCGGCTGCGGGATGCAGGAGATCATCAGTTATTCCCTGACCAGTCACGACGTGCTGGACAGGACAGAGTACAACGGGGAATCCCCGATCCGAGTGGCCAATCCCTTGAGCCAAGAGCAGGAATTCCTGCGTCCCACTCTGAGGGGAGGGCTGCTTCGTGCCCTTGCTACCAACGCGAGGCATCAGGAAAAGGGCATAATGCTGTTTGAGATCGGAAAAATCTATTTGCCTCGAGAAGGCGGTCTGCCGGAGGAGAGGGAGATGCTCGCCGGGATAATCGGCGGTGCGCGATATGGGAGGTCATGGCTGGCCGATGAAGGCTCTCTCGATTTCTTCTACGCTAAGGGGGTCCTGGAGACGCTGTTCCATCACCTGGGGATCGAAGCCGGCTTCGAGGCGGCGGAGGACAGGCTGCTGTTTCCCGGTCGGGCAGCGAGCATACTGGTTAACGGGAATACCATCGGAATAACCGGTGAGCTTCACCCCGATGTTGCCGCTGGCTTCGACATTTCTCTTTGCCCGATCTGCCTATTCGAGATGGAGGTGGAGCAGTTGCTGCCGTTTGTGGAACGGGTTCACACCTTTAGGCCCATCACCAGATTCCCTAGTACCAACCGGGATATCGCTCTTCTGGTGAACGCCGACTTGCCCGCAAAGAGGATAGAGGACATAATCCGCGGCTTTCCTCAGGTGAGCCAGGTCAGCGTCTTTGACCTTTACCAGGGTGAGCGGGTCCCGGACGGCAAGAAATCACTGGCCTTTTCCCTTCGCTATCAGTCACTTGATCGAACCCTGACCGACGAAGAGGTTGATGAGATACAGCAGATAATTCTGACAAGGCTCCAGAAGGAGCTTGGGGCGGTGCTGCGGGGTATTACTGTTTGACCTTTCTCCTTAAAGGGGTGTATAATAAGATTGAATGCGAAACCTGGGGGGCAGACATGGCGAGTCGCTTTGATAAATTCACCGAAAGGGCGCGGAAAGTCCTGGCACTAGCACAAGGAGAGGCCCAACGCCTTAACCATAACTATATCAGCACCGAGCACATTTTGCTGGGGCTGTGCGCGGAGGGGAGTGGGGTGGCGACAAGAGTACTGGCAAACCTGGGGGTTGAACTCCCCAAGATCAGGTCATCGGTCGAGTTCATCATCGGCCGAGGTGAAACCAAGAGCCGTGGCGAAGTAGGTCTCACCCCAAGGGCCAAGAAGGTAATCGAACTTGCCGTTGATGAAGCAAGATACTTGAATCACAACTATATCGGCACCGAACACCTGCTCCTGGGACTGCTGCGTGAAGGCGAGGGGGTGGCCGCCGGTGTCCTGGGAAACCTTGGCATCACCCTGGAGAAGTCACGTGCCGAAATCACCCGCCTTCTGAATCAGAGCCTGCCTCAACAGCGTGCCGGAACTGGAGCCCGGGGCTCTACCCGGACGCCTACCCTCGATCAGTTGGGCATAGATCTAACCGCCGCTGCCGCGGCGGGAAAGCTTGACCCCGTTGTTGGACGAGAGAAAGAACAGCAGCGGGTAATTCAGATTCTCAGCCGGCGGCGAAAGAACAACCCCGTCCTTATCGGTGAAGCCGGTGTTGGCAAGACAGCCATTGCTGAAGCCATCGCCCACCGTGTCGCCTCCGGCAATATTCCCGAGACCCTGCGCGGGAAGAGGCTTCTGACCCTCGACATCGGCGCGCTGGTTGCCGGCACCAAGTACCGGGGAGAATTTGAAGAAAGACTGAAGAAAGTGATCCAGGAGATAAAGGCCTCGGGAAACTGCCTGCTCTTCATCGATGAGATACATACCCTGGTTGGGGCTGGTGCCGCTGAAGGTGCTGTCGATGCTGCCAGCATTCTAAAACCCTCGCTGGCGCGGGGAGAGATCCAGTGCATCGGAGCAACCACCGCCAGTGACTACCGCAAGTATGTCGAAAGAGACGCTGCTCTGGAGCGCCGCTTTCAGCCGGTCCTGGTGGAGGAACCCTCCATGGAGGATACTGTAGAGATACTGCGCGGCGTAAAAGGGCGATATGAAGAGCATCATGATCTCCTTATATCTGATGAGGCATTAAAGGCGGCGGCTTCGCTGGCCTCCCGTTACATACCGGATCGATTCCTTCCAGACAAGGCGATTGACCTCATCGATGAAGCGGCATCACGGGTCCGAATCGCAACCCTGACATCTCCGCTCCCGGTGGCGGAACTGAACAAAGCGCTGGAGACGGTGCGCAAGGATAAGGAGCAGGCAATCACGAATCAGCAATATGAATATGCCGCCGAGCTTCGTGAGCAAGAGTTGAAACTGGAAGACAAGATCAGTAAATCGCTCCTGGATTGGAAGGAGGAGCAGGGTACCGAACAGGTGGAGGTTACCGAGGAGGATATCGCCGAAGTGGTCAGTATGTGGACCGGCATTCCGGTAACCAAGATTGCCGGCGATGAGACCAGTCGCTTGCTTAACATGGAAGAGGCACTGCACAAGCGCATCATAGCTCAGGACGAGGCCATCCAACTGATTTCCAAGGCGGTCAGACGAGCCCGGGCAGGCCTCAAGGACCCCAGGAAACCGATTGGCGTCTTCATCTTCCTGGGACCTACCGGCGTGGGTAAGACCGAGCTGGTACGTGCCCTGGCTGAATTCATGTTCGGCAGCGAAGATTCTCTGATCAGGCTCGACATGTCGGAGTTTATGGAAAGACATACCGTGGCTCGACTCGTTGGTGCCCCGCCGGGGTACATCGGTTATGAGGAGGGTGGACAGCTGACCGAGGCAATAAGGCGCAAATCGTATTCGGCCATACTCCTCGACGAGATCGAAAAGGCCCATCCGGACGTATTCAACATCCTGCTGCAGATATTCGACGATGGGCATCTCACCGACGCCAAAGGAAGGCGGGTTGACTTCCGCAACACCATCATCATCATGACCAGCAACATCGGTGCGGAGACCATCCGTAAGGAAGGCACCATCGGCTTCATCAGCCGTGCCGATGAAAGCAAGGTGGCACAACTCTCGCACACCAGGATGAGAGATAAACTGCTGGAGGAAATGAAGAAAACCTTCCGCCCGGAGTTTTTGAACCGCATCGATGGCACCGTGGTGTTCCATTCCCTGAACAAAGAGCATATTCTGCAGATCGTGGATTTGATGCTTTTCCAGGTGCAGACACAACTGAAGGAGAAAGAGATCGGCATTGAGGTAACCACGGAGGCCAGGGAGCTTCTCGCGGAGAAGGGTTTTGATCCCACTTTTGGCGCTCGTCCTTTAAGGAGGACAATCCAGACCATGATCGAGGATCCACTTTCCGAAAGGATTCTGCAGGGCGAGTTCCATGCCGGTGATGTGGTGCAACTGGAGCGGGAGGGTGATGAAATCGTGTTCCGCTCGCTCGCTGTAGCAGTCCCGATTGCCTGAGGCTACCAAAGGCTGAAGGCGAAAGGCTAAAGGGTTGGATGGGCCTTTTGCCCTTCGCCTCTTGCCTGGGATAGGGGGGGGGGGGGGTTGGATTGCAAATGGCCAAGGCGCGAACCATCTTTGTCTGCCAGCACTGTGGCAATGAAAGCCTCAAGTGGTTAGGTCGCTGCCCCCAATGCGATGCCTGGGATAGTTTCATGGAGAGGGCGGCGAGCACCAGTGCGGCCGGGTTGCCCTCGGCCACAGTGCAGGAACTCTCCACCGTTTCCCTCTCCGCGACCGCCCGCCTGCCTCTTCACTTCGCTGAGTTCAACCGCGTCTTAGGAGGGGGAGTTGTGCCCGGTTCCCTTGTCCTTATCGGTGGCGACCCTGGCATTGGGAAATCAACCCTCCTCCTTCAAGTCGCTGCCCAGGTCGCGGAGACGAAGACAGGGCTATCTGAGAAAGAACCAGACCCAGCCAGGGTGCTTTACGTCTCCGGCGAGGAATCGGTGTCACAGATAAAGCTGAGGGCAGACCGACTGGGGTTAGGCGGGAAGGGACTGTTCATCCTTCCCGAGACCAGGATGGAACATATTCTGGATCATGCTCAAGGATTATCGCCGCACTTGGTGATCATTGATTCAATCCAGACCGTTTACGTTGAAGGATCCGGGGCTCCAGGAAGCGTTAGCCAGGTGCGAGAGTGCACCTTGAGCATCATGCAGTGGGCCAAATCCAGCGACGTCCCGGTCTTTCTGGTGGGGCACGTTACCAAGGAGGGGGCCATCGCCGGCCCCCGTGTGCTGGAGCACATCGTCGATGTTGTGCTCTATCTGGAGGGCGAGCGCTTCAGCGCCTATAGACTATTGCGCGGCGTCAAGAACCGGTTTGGCTCCACCAACGAAATCGGGATATTTGAGATGAGGGATCAAGGGCTGGTGGAGATAACCGATCCCTCACAGGCCCTCCTCTCCCAGCGCACCGATGGGACTATTGGCTCGGTGATTGTTCCCTCTTTAGAAGGGAGTCGGCCGCTTCTGGTGGAGATTCAGGCATTGACCAATCCTACCAGTTTCGGCCTGCCACGCCGCACGGCTAACGGCGTTGATTTCAACCGGCTGCTGCTCATTGCTGCAGTCCTCTCGAGGAAAGGCGGAATTGCTCTTTCCAACCAGGACATCATCGCTAACGTTGCCGGCGGGATCAAGATCAATGAGCCCGCCATTGACCTGGGGCTGGCTCTGGCTATCGCCTCGAGCTTCCACAGCATCAAGATAGATCCCCGTCTGGTTACCATAGGGGAAGTCGGACTAAGCGGCGAATTAAGAACCGTCTCGCAACTGGACAGGCGTGTCGCGGAGGCAGCCAGGCTCGGATTTGAAACCTGTCTCCTCCCCGCCCCCATCCCCAAAGGCCTCTCGCTTTCTGCCGGGATCAAACTTCGCCCCGTGGGGACACTATCGGAAGCGCTTAAGGTAGCGCTGGGTTAAGTATTCAGCGGATTTCGCTCCGGCTCGTCCAGAGATAGGAGGTTGCTAGTGGCACAGAGAGTAATTTTGGCTTATAGCGGCGGACTCGATACCTCAGTGGCTATCAAGTGGCTGGCAGAAAAGTATGGCATGGAGGTCATTACCCTGACCGTGTTGACATCGGGATGAAGAAAGACCACCCTTCAATTCAGCAAAGGGCACTTGATACTGGTGCCGCCAAGTCCTGTGTTACCGACGCTAAGGAGCTCTTCGTCAAGGACTACGTCTTCCCGGCTCTCCAGGCGAATGCGTTATATGAGGGTCAATATCCCCTGGCCACCGCTCTGGCCCGTCCCCTTATAGCCAGGCTCCTTGTGGACCGCGCTCATCAAGAGGGTGCCAGGGCAGTTGCTCACGGCTGCACCGGCAAGGGAAACGACCAGGTGCGGTTTGATGTCAGCATCGCCGCCCTCGATCCGCGACTCCAGATCATCGCCCCGGCTCGAGAATGGGAGATGACTCGAAAGGAAGAGATCGCCTATGCCAAACGCCACGGCATCAGTATTCCCGCCACATCTGCTAGCCTCTACTCCACCGACGAGAACCTCTGGGGACGAAGCATCGAGTGTGGAGTCCTGGAGGATCCCTGGGTCGAGCCGCCGGAGGATATCTACGACTTGACGAGGTCGCCCGGTGATGCCCCTGATAAGCCGGCTTACGTAGAGATCGAGTTCGAGGAGGGAATACCTGTCCGCCTCGAGGGGCAAGACCTGGATGGCGTGTCTCTGATCGATCAGTTGAACGAACTAGCCGGAGAGCATGGGGTGAGGCGTATTGATCATGTGGAAAACCGCCTGGTGGGGATAAAGTCACGCGAGATTTACGAAGCGCCGGCGGCCGAAGTTCTGCTTGCGGCACATCGGGCGCTGGAAGCCCTGGTCCTCTCGAGGGATCAGTCGCGATTTCACGAAAGAGTGACCCAGGAGTACTCCGATCTTATCTATAATGGGCTGTGGTTCAGCTCGTTACGGCAAGATCTCGCCGCCTACGTGCAAAGCTCGCAGCGCTTCGTGAGCGGCTCAGTTCGGGTGAAGCTGTTCAAGGGCAGTTGTATGGTGGTGGGACGCAAATCGCCGCACTCGCTATACGACCTGGGTCTGGCCACATATGATGAGGGCGACCTATTCGACCAGAGCGCCTCACCGGGATTCATCCACATCTGGGGTCTGCCGGTCCGGACGCAGGCCCGGCGGCAGTGGTTAGACCGGCGCAAATAAACAACGATGCCGAAGTTACACGCCATGCCTGTGAAAAATCTTAATATCCGCAAGGGGAATTTAGTAGAATATGGACGTAGTAAGGTCTAAAAACGGTGTCCCAATAAGATTGACAGAGGAGAGATGGATTCATATTACAGAGGAGCATTCAGAGATGGCGGGTTATTATTTTGAAGTGGTTCAAACGGTGGATGAGCCAGAGGCAATTTATGAGGGTAAGATGGGGGAGTGCATAGCAGCGAGAGAAATAGAGAAAGGTAAATATATTGTAGCAGTGTATAGAGAATTAAGTAAAGAAGATGGATTTGTAATTACCGCCTTCTTAACGAGGCGGAGGAAACAACTTGAAAGGAGGCGAAAGATATGGCAGCAGTAGAGGTAAAAAGTATATTGACCCTTGTGCCAGAGCTGTTGAAAGTCCCATATTCAAGGATTTGGACATCCTATGATAAAGAGGCTGATGTTTTATACATCAACTTTAAGAAACCAAGTCATGCGGATGATTCTGAGCTTACAGATGATGATCTCATAATCAGATATGAGAAAGGGAAAATTGTGGGAATCACCATACTCAATGCAAGTAGAATGAGGACAGGATATGGGCACAGCGTATAACAGCCGACATATGGCTACGCTATGCTCCGCCCAAATTCCCTCCCTTCGCTCGGGAACTTCGTATGTCCGCAAAACGATAGACGAACTCTGTATCAACACCATACGTTTTCTGGCCATCGATGCTGTCCAGAGGGCAAATTCAGGCCATCCGGGAGCGCCCATGGGCATGGCGCCGATGGCTTATGTGTTATGGGACAGGTTTCTGAAGCATAATCCCGCCGACCCGAAATGGCCCAACCGGGACCGGTTCATTCTTTCGGCAGGGCACGCCTCAGCGATGCTCTATGCCCTCCTGTACCTTACGGGATATGAGCTGTCCCTTGAGGAGATCAAGCATTTCCGACAATGGGAAAGCAAGACCCCGGGGCATCCTGAGTACGGATTAACCCCTGGTGTGGAGGCGACAACGGGACCGCTCGGTCAGGGATTTGCCAATGGCGTGGGTATGGCCATTGCCGAAAAGATGATGGCACAGCACTACAATCGGCCAGGATATGAGATCATAGACCATTATACCTATGCTATTGTCTCCGATGGGGACCTTATGGAGGGCGTTGCCTCAGAGGCAGCTTCACTGGCGGGGACTCTTCGCCTGGGTAAGCTCATTTATCTCTACGATGACAACGATATTTCAATCGAAGGGCATACCGATATTACCTTCCGGGAGGACGTGGGTAAGCGTTTCGAGGCGTATGGCTGGCACGTCGTAGGACCCATCGACGGCACGGATCTGGATGCAATCGATGATGCCATTCGGCAAGCACAGGCAGAGAGGGATCGCCCCAGCCTGATCATTTGCAAGACGATTATCGGTTATGGCAGCCCAAGCAAGGCAAACACCGCCAGTGCTCATGGTGAGCCACTGGGCGAGGCAGAAGTCCTTCTAACCAGGGAGAATTTGGCGTGGCCCTTCAGGGAGCCATTCACCGTGCCGCCGGACGTCCTGGTTCATTTCCGGCAGGCGCGGGAACGGGGAAAACGGTGGCAACAGGATTGGGAAAGCAAACTGGAGGCTTATCGCCGGGAATTTCCTGAGGCGGCAAGACGCCTGGGGGAAGACCTGGCGGGGAATCTACCTGACGGTTGGGAGCAGGATCTCGACGATTTGTTCTCCTCTCAGGAAAAGCCGATCTCCACACGCGCAGCATCGGGGCTGATCATCAATGCCATTGGATCGAAGGTTCATTCCCTTACCGGCGGTTCGGCAGACCTTGCACCTTCCACCAAGACCATCATGAGAGACCGCGGGCACTATGGTCCGGAGAACTATGCCGGTCATAACATACACTTCGGCGTCCGCGAGCACGCCATGGGGGCAATCGCCAACGGCATGGCCCTTCACGGCGGCGTGATTCCCTATACAGCAACCTTCCTCGTTTTTTATGACTATATGCGCCCGCCGGTGCGCCTGGCAGCGATGATGGGGCTGCAAGTGATATATATTTTCACTCACGACTCTATTGGTGTGGGAGAGGATGGGCCAACACACCAGCCCATCGAGCAACTGATTGGCTTAAGATCGGTGCCAAATCTGGTAACACTGCGTCCTGCCGACGCCACTGAAACAGCCGAGGCATGGAAGATGGCTCTAAGGCGTCGTCATGGTCCCACGGCTTTAGTTCTCAGCCGTCAGGATCTGCCTTTCTTGGATCGCTCAATATTGGCTTCAGCAAGCGGTGTGCAACGTGGCGGATACGTGCTCTGGGAAGCATCCACATCGCCGGAAGTGATCCTCATCGGCACAGGCTCGGAGGTCCACATTGCCTTGGAAGCCGGGCGGATATTGCAGGAAAAGGGTGTCCCAGCAAGGGTTGTTTCCCTGCCTTCGTGGGAACTGTTTGATGCTCAACCGGCGGAGTATCGCAACCAGATTTTGCCGCCTGAAATAAGAGCGCGTATTTCAATCGAGGCCGGTACGCCTCGGGGATGGGAACGATATATCGGTCTGGATGGACTCGCCATGGGGGTGTCTTGCTTTGGTTCCTCAGCACCGGCAGGGACAATCTACGAGAGGCTGGGTCTGACTGCGAAAGCGGTGGTGGACAAAGCTCTCGCACTTCTAGGGGGACGTGATTGAATTACACCATATTTGCCACCGGATTTGGCTGGATAGCGGTCGCCGGTTCCGAGCAGGGACTCTCCCGCATTACCCTCCCCCAGACCAACCGCGAAGAGGCGCTTGGCTACATCGCCGGTCTGGCCCCACAGCCTGTGGCGGATTCATCCTTCTTTGGCGACCTGATTCTCCGGCTTCAGGGATATTTCAAGGGGGAGAGGGTTGAGTTCCCCGACGCGCTGGATTTGCGCGGCTCTACCCCTTTTCAGAGGAATGTCTGGGCACTAACTCGCGCCATACCTTACGGGGAGACACGGACATACGGCTGGATAGCAAAAGAGATCGGTCTCCCGCGTGCGGGACGGGCGGTGGGACAAGCGCTGGCCAGGAATCGATTCCCCATCGTGGTACCCTGCCATCGGGTAGTTGCCAGTGACGGCTCTCTGGGAGGATTTAGCAACGGACTGGAGACGAAAAGGAGGCTCCTTGCTCTGGAGTCAGGAGTCATGTAGCCTTCCCAAACTGCCTGATTTGACTCCCATGGAAGCAAGTTGCTATAATCCCAAGTGTGATCGTAGACTTCCACACTCATATCGTCCCCCCCGAGATTAAGGAAAGACGCGGAGACCTGGTGCGCCAGGACCCATGCTTTCAAGCCCTTTATTCTGATCCGAAAGTAAACCTTGCCACCGCCGAGGACCTGATTGCCAGCATGGACCGGGATGCAATCAACGTCTCGGTTGCTCTCAACATCGGTTGGTCGAGCCCGGAGTTGTGCCACAGGACCAACGACTACATCATGGAGTCCATAAGCAAGTACCCCGACCGCCTGGTTGGCTTCTGTTCCCTTCAGCCTAAATCCAGAGAGGCAGTATCGGAGATTGAATGCTGTGCCCGAGGTGGAATCTGGGGCATCGGCGAGCTGATGCCCCACATGCAGGGTTTCGACCTGGGCGACAAAGCCCTGATGTCGCCTGTCGTCGAGGCGGCAGAGGAGCACAATATGATCCTTCTCACCCACTCCTCAGAGCCAATAGGGCATATCTACCCCGGAAAGGGCGATGTGCTGCCGGAAACCCTTTATCGGTTCATAACTAATTTCCCTGACCTGCTTATCGTCTGCGCCCACTGGGGGGGAGGGCTTCCTTTCTATGCCCTGATGCCGGAGGTCGCTCGTGCCCTCCAGAACGTTTTCTTCGATACCGCAGCCTCACCTTTTCTCTATAGAGACGAAATCTTCCCTTGTGTTGCTGAACTCATCGGAGAGGATAGGATTCTCTTCGGCAGCGATTATCCCCTCATCACCCAGAGTCGGATTGTCGAATCGCTGCGAAGCTTAAGCATGTCGCAGGAAACCAAGGACAAAATCCTGGGCGAAAACGCCCGCAGGCTTCTGGGACTTAGCTGATGGAACAAATCCGCGCCTTTATCGCTATCGAACTGCCAGATCAGGCTAAGTGCGATCTTTCTCAACTCCTGAATAGCATCAGGCCGGGTCAGGAAAGAGCCGTAAAATGGGTCAATCCCGATTCGATCCACCTGACACTCAAGTTTCTGGGGAACATTCCTGCTGAGAAGGTGGCTAATATTGCGCGGGCGATCGGCGAGGCAGCGGCCGTGGTAAAGCCGTTTACCCTGGAGTTACACGGGCTGGGTGCATTCCCCAGTTTGAGATCTCCCAGAGTGGTTTGGGTCGGAGTTGGAGGCGATGTGCAACTCATTGTGAACTTGCAGAAGCGGATCGACCAGGTCCTGATTCACCTGGGATTTCCAACTGAACGCCGGGAATTCTCACCGCATCTTACCCTGGGGCGGCTTCGCGATAAGGCTACCAGCCAGGAGCGGCGGTCTTTGGGGGAGTCAATCAGGTCGATGCGACTTGAGGGCAGTCCGCCATTCCTGGTGGATGAAGTTTGCTTGATGAGGAGCACCTTAACCAGCGCCGGAGCGATATACCATCGCCTCGCCAGCATTCACTTGACAGAAATCGACAGAACATGTTAAGATATATTAGCACTCTCAAAGGGAGAGTGCTAATAGTACGACCATCAGTGAAAGACACATCTTCAAGGAGGCTAAACCGGTATGCCCATCTACGAGTACCGATGTATGACCTGCGGTTGCGATTTTGAGATAAGACAAGGATTTGATACCGAACCATTCAGTGTCTGCCCCAGGTGCCGGAACACGGCAAGGCGTATCTTCCGCCCCGCCCCGATCATCTTCAAAGGAAGCGGGTTCTACGTCACCGATTATGGCAGTGGATCTTCTACCATGGCTCGAAGCAAGTCAGAAGAAACCAAAGAGACTGAGACAAAAGCGGAGCCGGCATCCGCAGCAGCATCCAAGCCTGCGGGTGAGTGATGAAAGCTCTTCTACAGCGAGTGTCTCGAGCCTCTGTGAGTGTCGATGGGCAGATCATCGGCCAGGTCGGGCCGGGGTTGGTTGTCTTCATCGGAGTAGAAATTGGTGATAGCGAAACCGATGCTCGCTACCTGGCGGAGAAGACCGCCGGGCTGCGCATATTCTCTGATGAAACGAGCAAGTTCAACCTCTCCGCGCTGGATACCAGAGGCGAGATTTTGGTGGTCAGCCAGTTTACCTTACTCGCCGATACCAGGAAAGGACGCCGCCCCAGTTTCACTGAAGCTGCCCCACCTGAGACGGCGGAGTCATTGATCGAGAGTTTTGTTCACTTCCTCCGCTCGGCCGGACTCAGAGTCGAGACGGGACAATTCCAGAAACACATGCTGGTGGAGATCCACAATGATGGCCCGGTGACCATTCCGCTTAGCAGCAAGAGGTAGGGTTTCCGTCCAGGAGCACTTCAAAACACCCGGTTTCCCCCAAACACTTGAGAGGAGGCGCGAGGTGTGTTATTATTAGTTATGCCAACCAGTTGCATTATCTTCATGGGTTCGATCACCATCCGGAGAGAATGCCTTAAAGGGTTAGGTGAGGATTGAGGTCACTCAACATGCTCTCTGCTTGTCAACGAGGCGGCGGTTTTGAGCAATGGCTCTCATGTTCTGCCCCGGTATGGGGGAGGGAGAAGGGCTAGCTTTTAGGGGTTGTCGGTCTCCACTAGTCGACCATCAGTCACATTATGAAAAAGATGGAACAGAACAGACAAACGTTAAAATACAAGCTCTGACCCTTCACCAGGGCTTCAAGTGGCGCATGGGGGATTCGAACCCCCGATCTCCGCCTTGAGAGGGCGGCGTCCTGAACCCCTAGACGAATGCGCCGTCTGGCTGGGGAACCAGGATTCGAACCTGGCCTTGTGGATCCAGAGTCCACCGTCCTACCGCTAGACGATTCCCCATCGCCACACGCTATCCATTATAGCCGACCTGGTGGAGGTTGGCAAGTTCCAACGACGTGCCCATTGCAAAGGTTGCATACCGCGGCAAGTGGTGATAGAATGCAGGCGGGGCACTTGTATTCACTTCAGCGAAAATAAGGATGATTCTCAGCGACCGAACTATAAAAGCGGAGATTGCCCGGGGACGGCTGATCATCGAGCCACTCGACCCGAGCTGCATCCAGCCGGCAAGCGTGGATGTTCGCCTCGATAAAGGACTTCTCATCTGCAGAACGAAGCGGCATGAACCCTATATTGATCTGAGACAGGGCCTCGATGACCTCAATCAGCTGGTAGAACTTGAGGAGGATGAGCCTTTCCTGCTTGAGGCCGGCGGATTTGTATTGGTGAGCACGCTCGAGTTGATCGGCCTTCCCGATGACATCGTGGCCCGACTGGAAGGCAAAAGCTCTCTCGCCAGGATCGGTCTCCTGGCCCATTCCACCGCTGGCTATGTCGACCCCGGCTGGCGAGGACATCTGACCTTACATGTATCAAACCTGGCTAAATTCCCCGTCACTCTCTACTATGGCATGAAGATCGGGCAGATTTCTTTCTTGAGACTCACTTCCCCTGCGGAAAACCTTTACGGCTCATCGAAACTAGGCAGCAAATACCAGGGACAAACAGGACCCACTGCTAGCAGATACCACCACAATTTCGAGGCGAATCAACAATGACTACCGACTATATGCAGCACGCCCTCACCCTGGCAAAGAAAGCTCTGGGGAATGCCAGTCCTAACCCGGCCGTGGGAGCGGTGGTGGTGAACAACGGGAGGATAGTTGGCGAAGGCTATACCCAGCCCCCGGGAGGCCATCATGCCGAGATAGTCGCCTTGACGCAAGCCGGAGAGGCGGCCAGTGGGGCCGTAATGTATGTCACCCTCGAACCATGTTGTCACTATGGGCGCACCCCGCCGTGTACCCAGGCAATCATCACCAGTGGCATCCAGGAAGTCCACCTGGCGATGCTGGATCCGAATCCTCTGGTATGGGGCAAGGGGAGAGAGCAACTGGAGGCCGGCCGGATCAAGACCTATCTCGGCGAATATGAACCCGAGGCGCAAGAGATCAACGAATCCTACACCAAATTCATCACCACGGGCATGCCATTCGTCACCGCCAAGTTCGCCATGAGCCTTGATGGGAAGACAGCAACCAGGAGCTTCGACTCCCAGTGGATCAGCAACGATTGGTCAAGGGAATACGTTCATCAGGCTCGCTGGATTACCGATGCCATTATGGTCGGCCTCAACACGGTGCTAAGGGACAACCCTCGGCTCACAGCAAGGACCACGGAAGGCGAGAGACATCCACTCAGAGTGATCGTTGATAGTCATGGCCAGACTCCCCCCGCGGCCAGGGCGCTTCAACCCCCGGGCAGAGCGCTGATAGCCACCACGACGGCGATAGAGCTCATCCGGGCGAATCAATATGCCGATATGGGCGCCGAGGTATTGACGCTCCCACCCAGGGATGGACTGGTCGATCTCGACAAGCTGCTTAAGGCACTTGGGAAAAGAGAGATCACCAGCGTGCTGGTGGAGGGTGGAGGCCTGCTCCTGGGCTCATTATTCGATCTTGGACTCGTGGATAAGGTCCTGGTTTTCATCGCCCCGATTATTGTCGGGGGCAGAGAGGCGATTACCGCAGTGGCTGGTGAGGGCGTGGCATCAATGGCGGAGGCTCTACGATTGAAGCAGATTAGGATAGAGCGGCTCGGGGATGATATAATGGTTAGCGGATATACCAGGTGATGCCATGTTCACCGGAATCGTTGAGGAATTAGGTAGAATCAGGGCTGTGGGAAAGGGTCAGCTTACTGTCGCCGCTCAAAAGGCATTGGATGGCACCGAGCCGGGAGATAGCATTGCGGTTAATGGGGCTTGCCTCACGGTGATCGCTGTGGGGGATGGAGCTTTCTCCGTCGAGGTCATGCCGGAGACCCTGCGTCGCACCAATTTAGGGAACTTGCACCTCGGTGAGACAGTCAATCTGGAGAGGGCCCTGGCAGTGGGTGGTCGCCTCGGCGGACATTTTGTCCAGGGCCATGTTGATGGCACAGGAAGGATTCTTTCGATGACACCCGAGGGCGAGTCGGTTCTAATGAAGATCTCCGCTTCATCGGAGGTAATGCACTATCTGGTGGAAAAGGGGTTCATCGCCGTGGACGGCGTCAGTCTCACCATTATCGAGCGAGATGCTACTTCTTTCAGCGTCTCACTGGTGACCTTTACCCGGCAAAATACCACGCTAGGAGGCAAACGGCTGGGCGATCCGGTGAACCTGGAAGTTGACATCATCGCCAAGTATGTGGAACGGTTGGCAGGCCGAGACAGGCCGGAAATCACCCCCGAATTTCTGGCGGAGCATGGCTTCATGTAGCTATGCTGCAACAGCACCACTGAGTTCCTTGATGCGGCATAATAAATATCGGAAGTTTTAAGTGCTGAAGGCTAATTTAGGAGGCTCATGACATGGCACTGGCTACCATCAGGGAGGCAATTGAGGACCTGAAATCTGGGAAATTCATTATCGTGGTTGATGATGAAGGGCGTGAGAACGAGGGAGACATTATTGTCGCCGCGGAGAAAGTCACGCCGGAGGCGATCAATTTTATGGCTAAACATGCCCGAGGGTTGATCTGCGTGCCGATGAATGGTAAGAGGCTCGATGAACTCAGGATACCGTTGATGGTTCGGGAGAACACCGCGCCATTTGATAGCGCCTTCACCGTATCCGTTGAGGCAAGGCACAAGGTGACCACCGGCATTTCAGCCCACGATCGGGCGACCACGGTGAAAGTGCTCATCGACCCCACCACCAGGCCCGATGATATCGTATCTCCCGGTCACATGTTTCCACTGCGCGCTAGAGAAGGCGGCGTTCTGGTGCGGGCGGGCCACACCGAGGCAGCGGTCGACCTCGCCAGGCTGGCCGGCCTCTATCCCGCGGCGGTGATATGCGAAGTAATGAATGATGATGGCACCATGGCCCGCCTGCCGGATCTGGAGAGGCTGGCAACCGAGTATGGGTTCAAGATTGTGAGTGTAGCTCAACTGATTGCTTATCGGCGGCGGCACGACACGTTGGTAAAACGGGTAGCAGAGGCCAGGCTACCTACGGCGTATGGTGAATTCACTGCCATTGCATACCGCAGCGTTATCGACTCTGATGAGCACGTTGCCCTGGTCAAGGGTGAAGTTGACGGAGATGAACCGATATTAGTCCGGGTGCACAGCGAGTGCCTTACCGGCGATGTCTTCGGCAGCCTTCGTTGCGACTGCGGCAAGCAAATCCCTATGGCCATGGAGGCCATTGCGAGTGAGGGGAGGGGAGTTTTTCTCTATATGCGCCAGGAAGGTCGGGGCATCGGATTGCACAACAAGATTAAAGCCTACGCCCTTCAGGATCAGGGGATGGATACCGTGGAGGCTAACGAGGAGCTGGGCTTCCCGCCGGACCTTCGAGAGTATGGCATCGGCGCTCAGATTCTGGTTGACCTCGGGGTGCGCAACATGAGGCTACTCACTAACAACCCCAAGAAGGTTATCGGCCTGGGCAGCTACGGCTTGCGGGTAGTTGAGACCCTGCCTATTATGGCCCCGACGACCCCTGAGAACGTGCATTATCTGGAAACCAAGCGGGAGAAGCTGGGGCACCTGATCAATGTCGGTTAAGAAACCTCATTAACCATCACACAAGGAGGGAGTTTTGGGTAAACGATACGAAGGCATGCTGCTAGGAGAGGGCTTAAGGTTTGGTCTCGTTGTTTCCCGATTCAATGAATTCATCACCTCTAAGCTCCTGGAGGGGGCCCAGGATGCCCTTTCCCGTCACGGAGTCAGGGAAGAGGACATCGAGCTCGCCTGGACCCCGGGCTCCTTTGAGATTCCCCTGGTGGCCAAGAAGATGGCCGAGACGGGGAAGTACGACGCGGTTGTTTGTTTGGGCACGGTGATTCGCGGGGGAACACCGCACTTCGACTACATCGCCGCCGAGGTGAGCAGGGGTATCGCCAGCGTAGGACTGGAGGTGGGAATACCGCTGATCTTCGGAATCATCACCGCCGATACCCTGGACCAGGCCATTGAGCGGGCAGGGACAAAGATGGGGAATGCGGGCTTCAATGCCGCAATGAATGCCATAGAGATGGCTAACCTGCTCAAATCGCTCTGAGTAGGCTACGAGAATCCAATGGCCTCTCACGGCTAATCGGTGACTTTGTAGACCTTATCGCCGCGCCTGACTCGATCCGGCACTTTGATACCAATGGAATCCCCCGCTTTCCCTTCCTGCACATCTGCGTTATCAATCTGCATGGACTCGACGACGAGCTCAAGATCGGTGGTGTGCCCCTCGATATGGAGCTTATCCCCTACCTTGATTGACGCTGTCAGATCGATCCCTGCGACTACCGGCCTGGCAAAAAAGGTACTGACAATCCCGACTTCCACTTCTGCCATCTCTGGTTCCTCCTTATGCAATTAGCTCATCTCTCCTTATGAGAAAGTCTAGCATTTGGTGGGCACTGACGTCAAGTTATGGGGCGGCCACCCAAGTTGACAAATAATCCCGTCTGTGCTATTATACCTAGGGGTATTGGTATGGCTGATGAGAAAATGACCGGGACTGTAGAGACAATCGAGGCTGAGGCCGAGAGAGTGCTCGCCGCAGCCCGGGACAAAGCCAGGGAAATCCTCCTCAAGTCACGAGAGGAAGGAGCTCAAATTCTTTCATCGAAAGGCGATATGAGCGAGATTCGGGAGGAATGCGAGAGCATTAAGCAGAGGGCCAGGGCAGAAGCGGAGAGAAGGGCAAGGGAGTATAATGAGGAGGCTTCCAGGATAAGAGCAAATGCTACCACCAGGATAGAGGGGATTGTCAAAGAGATAGCCAGTATCGTAGCCGGGGAGAAAGCGTGAACCTACCGCTGTTACTCAACACGCCGGAACCCATGGTGATGGTGAGGGTGGTAACCACAAGAGACCGTTCCGACGCAACTCTTAAGACCTTACACGAAGAGGGCGTCCTCCACGTTGAGCAGAGCAAGGAACTGAAGCCGGTTGAGAGGGCGGCTATCGAGGGAGCGCGGAACCGAGTTAGCGAGTCGCTAAAATACATCAATGAAATCCTATCCTATATCCCCGAGAAAGAGAAGGTCTTCCTGAAGGAAGACCTCACCACCAGGTATCTCCGGCCGTTTGATGAAATCGAGAGCAACACCAGATCGCTCTACGCCACTCTAACCGACCTCTACAAGAAAGCTGCTGGGCTGGACCGGGAAATCAAGAGGCTGAGGGAGGATAATCGCTACCTTCGGCCACTTAGCGAAGCGTCCGAGGAAATCGACCTAAACCTGGCCGACTTATCCTTCTGCGGCAATTACCTCTTCTCCAGGGTCTTCGTGTTACCACTCGAGCTTCACCGAGACTTTCTTGACCGGATTCGGCCCCATACCCTTCACACCGTAGTCGCCACTACAGAGAATGAGGCAGTCGTATATGTGATTGCCAGGGTTGAGGGAAAGAAGGTCATTGAAGATGCCGCCAGTGACCTGGGCTGCCGGACGCTTGAAATAGCCCCCGAAGACCTCACACTGAAACACTTTCTCGGGATAGTTGAGAGCAGGATCCAGGGACTTAAGGAGCAACTAACGGCGGTCACCCGAGAGCTTGAGGCCAAGACCAGGGAGCATCTGGCAGAGGTCGTTTTGCTGAAAGAGGTGCTGTCTGCGGAGAGTGAGCGACTTGCCATTCTGGAGAAGGCCTCGGAGGCAAAGTATGTCACTATGGTTGAGGGCTGGATTCCGGAAGCCAACGTTGAGTCGGCGATGCTGCACCTCAAGGAGGCGATTGATATCGTATTCGTCGACGTGCGCGCAGCGACCGAATCAGAGGAGCCCCCAGCGAAATTCAATAACCTCGGTCCGCTTCGTCCTTTTGAGGTGGTTGTAAAGCTCTTTGGTGTTCCTGGATACAGAGAATGGGATCCTACCCCGATTATTGCCTACACCTTTGCCATCTTCTTTGGGCTTATGCTCGGGGATGTGATCTACGGACTGGGACTCATACTGGCGGCGAGGTTTATTCTGCCTTCTTTCACCGACGATCCGGAATCCGATAACTTCAAATTGTTCCAGCGCTTAATCTATACCAGCAGCGTGATCGCCCTTATCGTAGGAGCGGTTACCGGAACCTATCTGGGAGATTTCGGCAAGAGGTTCCTCGGGGTTTCCAGCGAGAGGTTGGCGATGGTGGAAGCGATCAGAGAAACGCTGATGGATCCCATTTCGTTCATATTGGTCGCGCTGGTGATAGGCATTATTCATGTAAACGTCGCTCACCTGCTGGGCTTTATCAGGGGAGCCCGGGAGGGTAATAGAGGGGCAATGCTAAGTCGAGCGGGTATATTCGTCTTCCAGATTTTTGGGATACCGTTTCTCCTTTACAGCATGCTGGATTTTAGGATTGTTCCCGTGGGTGAGGGGGTATACACCGTATTCGGATACCTTACCGCTGCGGGACTGGTGATGATCATTGTCGCTGCCTTTATGCAAATGAAGGGCCTGGGAGCGATCTTCTGGCTTTTTGACGTGACTGGAATACTGGGTGATATCATGTCCTATTCACGGTTGGCCGGCGTGGGTCTGGCCACCTTCTATCTGGCATCCTCATTCAACATGCTCGCAGATATGATCTTTGGTGCTTTGTCAGGTTGGTTGCCGGGTGTTCTGGGGATCGCCATTGGCGGCATTGCAGCGATTATTATTCTGGTCTTCGCGCACTTACTCAACCTGGCGCTGAGTGGACTGGCGGCCTTCATACACTCGCTGAGGTTGTGCTTCGTGGAATTCATGTTCAAGTTCTATGAAGGGGGAGGAAGGCAATATGAGCCGTTTTGTCTGAAACCACGCACATTCATCGTTGTGGGGTAGAGTTTTTCGAAAGGAGTGGTTAAAATGATAGTTGATCCAGAATCTTTGGCGCTTCTCGGTGGTGCGATAGCACTGGCAGGAGGTCTGGCAGGCTCATCGATTGGCATAGCCCAGGCCGCATCCGCCGGGGTGGCCATCCTGGCCGACGATCCCAAGCAGCTCAGGAATGTGATAGTATTGGCATCCCTGCCGATGACACAAACTTTCTACGGGCTGATAATCTTGATAATCGTCCTGACAACCGTCATGCCAAAGGTCGCCGATATGGGCGCCGGTTACGGCTTTGCCGTATTAGGATGCGGTGTCATCGCCGCCTTAGCGGAAGCCTACTCCGCAGCATATCAGGGATCGGTTTGTGCCTCCGGGATATCTCTTCTGTCCAAGACAAAGGGGCGGATACTTACTAACGCCATGATGTTGGCAGTGTTTGTCGAGCTCCTCGGGGTTCTGGGACTGGTGTTCACCATAATGGCCTTGAGCATGATTGGTGTGATGTAGAGGTGCCAAATGATTACAGGAATGGAGAAGATCAACGAGGCCATCTTAAGCAAGGTGCAGGAAGAAGCCCGGGGTATCATTGCTGAGGCCGAGGAGAAAGCCAGAGAAGAGGTGGAGAAAGCGCATGGTCTGCTTGAGGCCAGGCTTGAGGAGGAGAGGCGCAAGCTGAGAGCCGAAGCGGAGGTCGAGGCTGCTCGAATCCTGGCTCAAGGCTTGATCAGAGCACGGCAGGAGTTGCTGAAAGCCAAGTCTGAGGTCATCGATGAAATAACCCGCAGGGTGAAGGACGCTCTTTCACGAACCACAAGCAATGAGGCGGCGCTCGGGGCATTGCTGAGGGAGGCCACCAATGGTCTGGAGACCGACAAATCACAGATATATGTTGCGCCGAGAGATAAGAATATCGTGGAGACGATTGTAAGTAAGGACAGAGAACTTTCGGGCATGGTGACGGGGATCAGAGAGGCCGATTTGCTCGGAGGGGTTATCGCCGAGGATATTGAAGGTAAGATGAGGATTGATAACTCCTACGAGACCAGGCTTGAGATCCTGCTGCCGAAGATTCTGCCGCAGGTAAGTAAACAGCTTTTCTAGCAGAAAGGGGATATTCCATGTTGGCTGATCCCAGATATGCCTTTGCCACGGCATACCTGAAGGCTGAAGAATCCAGAGTGGTAACTTCCGAACACCTGGAACAGATGCTGAGAGCATCCAATTTGCCCGAGGCGCTGGACCTCATCCAGGATACGGATATCGGGAGCTATCTGAGGCAGCAGACCATTAACGAATTCGACGACTTTGATGTCTCGTTATGGGGGTATCTTCAGGGGCACGCAGAGCATCTTGGAGGGCTTCGCATCCTCCCCGATGAGATGCGCTCAATGCTCAAGAAGCACCTTGTGAAGTACGACGTGCTGAATATCAAAGCCGCCCTCCAGGGCATCGCTGCACAAAAAAAGGCTCGCATGGTGCCGGTGGGGGTTATCTGCAGTCGCGGGTTACTCGACGAACTCTCCAACGTTGAAGAGATCGAGAGCCTCATCGAGATAGTGAGAAGGTGCGGGTTGGAAAGATACGCCGATGTGTTGAGCCTGGCAGAGACCGTAGACGTCAAGTCGAGGCTCACTCTCGAATCCCGGCTCGACGGCGCCTACTATCAAGATATGTTAGCTGCGGCCGGCGACTTGAGAGAAGGACATGTGTTGAGCAGTGCCCTTGGTTTCATAATTGACCTGCTGAACCTGCAGATGGTCTTAAGATCCGTAGCGAGGGGAGCGAGTCACGAGGTGATGGAATACATCCTCAGCGCTGGCTACATGCTTTCTGCTGAAATCATCAGCGAGTTGCTTTCACTCAAGCTGCCGGATATTCCGGGCAGGCTGGAGGATACCTTCTACTATCAGGTGGGACAAGAGGTTGTGGTGAACTATGAAAAGACACATAGCCTTACGGCTATCGAAGAGGTCATAGAAAAACACAAATTTGAGTTGCTCAGGGATATTCTCATGCCGAGGGTAATGTCGTCTCTGCTGATAGTGTGGTACCTGATCCTCAAGGAGATGGAGCTACGGAATTTGAGACTGGTCGCCAAATCCCTCCTCGATAACTTAGAGGGGGCCAAGAGCCTTCTGGTGGGGCCATCATGACGCGCCTCCAACATCTGACCATCGCCGTTGTCGGGGATGAGGACCTGGTAAACGGAATGAGGCTCGTCGGCATCAGCCGCTATTGTCTGATAGAAGGTAACAGCGATGTTCGTACCGACGTTAGAAGAGGCCTGACCGAACTGGTAAGAGATCCGGAGATCGGCATAATCATTATTCTGGAGGAGTATACCGAGCATGCCGATGATCTAATTGCCGGTGTCAGAGGTGAGAAAAGTATGACCCCGGTGATCGTCGAAGTGCCGTCCAAGTACGGAACCAAGCACGAAGACATCGGGGCGCTCTATAGGGCATACATCAAACACTTCATCGGGTTCGAGATGGAAATCTAAAGAGAAGTTGCGTAAGTAGGGGGCTAAGAGTATGGGTAAGATATGGAGAATTTCCGGTCCGGTAGTCATCGCCGAGGGTATGAGAGGCTCGCAGGTCTATGAGGTGGTCCACATTGGCGAGGAAGAGCTCATCGGTGAGGTCATCGGGCTTGACGGAGACCGGGCAACCATCCAGGCCCACGAGGATACCCTGGGATTACGGGTGGGCGAGCGAATTGAGGGAACGGGCAAGATCCTGACCGCCGAGTTGGGCCCCGGGATTATGGCCTCCATCTACGATGGTTTGCAGAAATCGCTGACCAGTTTGATGAGCGGTGGTGAACTGTTCCTCAAACGTGGCGCCAAGGCATTTGCCCTCCCCAGGGACAAGAAGTGGCATTTCACACCCCGGGTCAAGGTTGGCGACACTCTCGATGAAGGCCACATTATAGGCGTTGTTCCCGAGACCGAACTGGTGGAACACCGTATAATGGTTCCTCCCGGAACCAGGGGTACACTAAAGAGAATCGTTGGAGAAGGGGAATACACCATCGAGGAGCCGATCGCCTGGGTCGAGCAGGACGGGGTGCAAAAGGAGCTTACCCTCAAGCAAGAGTGGCCGGTGAGAAAGCCCCGACCATACAAGAACAGGTTCGATCCCTCCGGGCTCCTTGTCACCGGCATGCGGATCATGGATTATATGTTCCCTCTGGCTCTGGGTGGCAAGGCCTGTGTGCCAGGAGGATTTGGTACGGGCAAAACCGTTGCCTTGCAGCAGTTGGTCAGATGGGCGCAGACCGATATCAATATCTATGTCGGCTGCGGGGAGCGGGGCAATGAGATGGCCGATGTGCTCCACAGTTTCACCAGGCTCCGGGAACCGAAGACCGGCCGCTTGCTCATGGAAAAGGAGGTCTTCATCGCCAACACCTCCAATATGCCGGTTATCGCTCGCGAGGTGAGCGTCTTTATCGGCATTACCCTCGCCGAATACTTCAGGGATATGGGATATGACATCCTTCTGGTGGCCGATTCGACATCGCGCTGGGCCGAGGCCATGCGAGAATTAGGCGGCCGGCTGGAGGAGATGCCCGGCGAGGAAGGCTTCCCGCCATACCTGGGTTCCCGCCTGGCCAGCTTTTATGAGCGGGCAGGGATGGTGGAGTGTCTGGGCTCACCGCAAAGGAAGGGCTCGTTAACAGTGGTGGGCGCAGTCAGCCCTCCCGGGGCCGACTTCAGTGAGCCGGTGACCCAAAACACGCTTCGCATAATCGAAGCCCTTTATTCTCTGGATGTCGCCCTGGCCAACCGGAGGCACTTCCCCACCATCAACTGGCTTGCGAGCTACAGTCTCTATGCTGAGAGCACCAGGGAATGGTGGAGCGAAATCGCTCCCGATTGGGCGGATATCAGGGCGTCGGCATTGAAGGTATTGCAGCAGGAGGCTCAGCTCGAGGAGATCGTCCGACTCGTGGGGCCGGAGGCCTTGCCGGAGAACGATAAGCTCCTTCTCTTGTGTGCCAGGATGATTCGCGAGGACTTCCTGGCCCAAAGCGCCTACCATGAGATAGACACCTATTGCCTGCCAAAGCGAGCTCACCTGATGCTCCGGACGATAATGAAATTCTATGAGCTGGCCGGGGCGATGGTTAACTCCGGGATACCTGTCAGCGAGATCCGCTCCTCCCCGATGGTGCCTCGAATTTCAAGGATGAAGGACATACCGAGCGAGGAATTCGAGGATCGCATCGCTGAGCTATGGACCGAGATGGATGCGAGTCTGGTGGGGGGTTGAAGCAGGAGTGAGGAGGGGCTTAAACAAAAGAGAATCGTAACCATTCAGGTTGTCACGTTCAGGGTTCACGGTTGATGGTTGGTTGCCTAACAGTCAATCTTGATTAGTCTAACCTTGAACCGTGAAGCCAGGAACCTTGGACTTTGAACCATGAGGCCGATTGAAATCATGGCAGGAAAAGGGTGATAACATGGAATACTCAGCACTTTACATAAAAGAAGCACAGGCAATTGAGAAGACTAAAGGCTCGCTGCTGGTGACACGGAGTGTCCCGGGGATAAAATTTGAGGAAATCGTTGATGTCCAGCTCCGCAGCGGAGAACTGAAGCTCGGCAAAGCGATAGACATCAGTGGTGAAACCAGCATAATCCAGGTCTTCGGCGGGGTCAGCGAGGTTGACCTGGTGGGAAGTCGAGTCAGGTGCAAGGGCGAGACCCTGAAATTGCCCGTCTCTATCGATATTCTGGGCCGCATCTTCAACGGGATGGGAGAACCGATCGATGGTAACCCTCCTATCATTCCCGATGATTACCTGGACATCAATGGGGAGCCAATCAACCCGGCGGCGCGCATGCCACCGGCGGAGTTTATCGAGACCGGCATCTCCGCTATCGATGGCCTGAATGCCCTGGTCAGGGGGCAGAAGCTGCCGCTGTTCAGCGGGGCCGGACTGCCACATAACCGGATCGCCGCCCAGATCATCCGCCAGGCAGCAGTCAAGGGCAAGGAAGAGAGATTCGCCATAGTCTTCGGTGCCCTCGGCGTGAGCTACGACGAAGCCTCGTTTTTCATGAGAAATCTGGAAGAGACCGGCGCACTGGAAAGGAGCGTGGCCTTTATCAATACCGCGTCCGACCCGGTGATCGAACGCATTTCCACGCCGAGGTTAGCACTCACCGCGGCGGAATACCTGGCATGGCAGCACGACATGCATGTGCTGGTTATCCTTACCGACATGACCAATTACTGCGAGGCTCTGCGTGAGCTCTCCGCCATGAGGGAGGAGATTCCCAGTCGCCGAGGATACCCCGGTTACATGTACACCGATCTCGCCACGATGTATGAGCGCGCCGGGAGAATCACCGGCAAGGAAGGCTCGGTGACCATCATACCCATCCTGACCATGCCCGATGATGACATTACCCACCCGATCCCCGACCTCACTGGATACATCACCGAGGGACAGATCGTGCTCTCGCGTGAGTTTGACCGCAAGGGAATCTATCCCCCGATCGACGTGTTCCTCTCCCTTTCCCGAATGATGAAGGAGGGGATCGGTCCCGGCCAGACCAGAGAGGACCATAATAATGTCTTTATGCAGTCGTATGCGGCCTATGCTGAGGGGTGCTATCTGCGGGAGATATCAACCATCATCGGTGCCGAAGGCTTAAGCGACAGGGATAAGGTATACCTCAACAATGCCGATGCCTTCGAGACGACATTCATCGCGCAGGGCGAGACTGAGAAACGGACGGTGGAGCAAACCCTGGATATCGGCTGGCAACTCTTCGCCAACCTGGCCGAAGAGGACCTGAAGCTCATCAGCGAGGAATTCATCAAGAAGTATCACCCGAAGTACCGGGCTGCCCCAGAGGAATAGACTCCGGAAATCGGGTTGGAGGCAAATCTAATGGTTTATGGTGGAGGAGCAGCAGCAGCAGCCGCGGCAATAGCTAACGCCATTAAGGCAAGTGGGGCAATTATCAGGGTAGAGCCGGGCGAATTTCAGAAGATTCTATCCAGAGTAGATGAACCACTGGTCGTTCGAGCTGAAGGTGGTTGGCGGACTAAGAATTACCAGTACCTCACGGCATATAAGGGGCTTATTTTCCACACCAAATCGCAATCCGAACTTTTACTCCCCTCGCGTGTTGAAATGATTTCGGCAGACAAGATTTGGATACCAGATTAGTAACCGTTCAGCCATTCTAGAGGCTCTTTCGACAGGATTACAGGATTAGCTTTGTCCCCCCGAAGGCGGGGAGTGGGGATTCCCATCTCGTTTATCCTGTTATCCAGTCAAAAACTTAAACCTTGCTGAATGGATACCAGATTAGGGAGAACCAATGCCACAGTTAATCAGGGTCAGGCCAACCAAGATTGAACTGGTGCGGTTGAAGCGCCGGCTTTCGCTGGCCAAGCGCGTGCAGAAGATAGTCAAGGACCGGCTCTCGATTCTGACCATGGAATTCCTGCAGGTGGCCAGAGAGAGTGTGGCGAAGAAAAGGTCTCTCATCGAGGAGTTCGCCATGGCCTACCGGTCGCAGACGGTTGCCGCCGGATATCACGGATATATCGCGTTAGAGAAGGAGTTCGCCGCTTCTGAAGCTGATGTAAGGGTCGCCACCGGATCGAGGAATATCGCCGGAGTGAGAGCTCCAGTGTTCGAGCTGAAGGAGGGCAAGACTGGAGCGTCACCGGGGTTCAGCCTGATTGATACCTCGTCCACCGTTGATCAGGCGGCGGAATCGTTCCGGAAGTGCCTTGAAGTCATTATCGAGTTGGCCGAGCTTCAGCGGAGCCTCGAATTGCTGGGAATGGAGATCAAACGGGCAAAACGGGTGAGTAATGCCCTCGAATATGTGGTCATCCCCAACCTGCAGGTGACGATAAAGCACCTCAATATGAAGTTTGAGGAGAGGGAGCGGGAGGAGAAGTCGCGGCTCAAACGAGTTAAGGTCCTCCTGCAGTGAGACCAGCCATGGCAGAGGAAATGCTCTATGAGAAGGCGCTCCAGCGGTATCTCAGTGACGAGTTGAAGGTAGTCAATGCCCATCTGCCATGGCAATGCAAGCCACTTTCGGAGCTTCTAGGCGAAGAACACCCTCACGTAGTCTGTAGTGACGGAAGTGTGCAGTCCTTCAAGCGGAGGGAGCTGGCCTACCTTGCCGGGCTGCTGAATGAGGAGGAATGCCAGAGGTTGCTGCTCCCCATGCTCATTGAGGTTCTCCCCGACCAGGGCGAGGCAATTGTGCCAAGCCATGAAGGGATCGAGGAGAAGATCATTGCCCACATTCTGGAAATGCCCCTTGTCAGGACGGAGAGCGGAATCAGGATATATCGTCCCCAGCTCAGCGCCCTGCGCAGTATCCTCAAAACAACCACGCAGTACGTTTTCTCAGCGCCGACAACCTGAGCCGTCAATCTTACTCCAATCTCTCCCACTCTTCATGGCCATCATCGATGGGATGGCTCTTGGGAATGGCCTCTGGGACGAAGATCGAGTGGGTATCAAAGATAGGACAGCGGCCCGGAAACCCACATTGCAACGCAGGAGGTTGATGGTATATAATGGCTATGCAGGAGGGTATGTGTGCGTCAGGAGGTGAGCATGGCAGTCCGCGCAAACTTGATCCAGATCGAGCCGGGGGAAGCAGAGAGGCTCAAGCTCCTCATCCCCTATGATGCCACATGGGTAGCAAAGGTCAAGGCCATCCCTGGTCGCCGCTGGCACCCGAAGGAAAAGTGCTGGAGTGTTCCCCGCTCAGAGAACATGGTCGAAAGGCTCGTCTCACTCTTTGGCGAGGAGCAGGTGAAGGTTGAGCCGTCTCTGCGTCCCTTGAAGGACTCACTCATCTGCCAAGGAGAAGATCCGCAGCTAGTGCAACTGCTTGAAGCGATGGATCAAGAATTGAGGCTGCATGGCTACGCGGCGAAGACACGCAAAGCTTACCTGGGGCATGTGGATCGTTTTGCTCGCTTCTATGGAAACGACCCGCAAGGTTTAAGCAAGGTAACGATGCGTGCATACCTGCTCCATCTGCTTCAGAAGTAGCAAGCATCCCACACGTATGTCAACCAATGTATCAGCGCACTGAAGTTCCTGTACGAGAAGGCCCTGAAAGAACCCTCCCCAATGGTCAACCTTCCCCGGCCAAAGAGGGAGCGCAAGTTGCCGGATATCCTGAGCCGGCAAGAGGTTCTTCGGCTCTTGGAGGCAGTACAGAACCCCAAACACCGTGCCATTATGCTGTTGACTTATTCGTCAGGACTCCGTCTGGGCGAAGTGGTACGATTGAAGATAGAGGACATTGACAGCGCGCGACGGCTGATTCACCTCCGACAAGCTAAAGGGCGAAAGGATCGCTACACCGTACTGTCCCAGGTGGCTTTGGATGCCTTGCGAGCCTATTTCAAGCAGTATCACCCTGATCAGTGGCTCTTCCCCGGGGCGCAACCGGGGCGGCACTTACACGAACGCACCGTGCAGAAAGTCTTTGAGCAGGCCCGAGAAATGGCGGGAATTCGTAAGAATGTGTCTGTGCATACACTGCGCCATTCGTTTGCGACCCATTTGCTGGAGTCAGGCACAGACTTGAGATACATTCAAGAGCTGCTCGGACACAAGAGTTCCAAGACTACTGAGATTTACACGCACGTTAGTGAGCGAGACATTGGACGGATCCAGAGCCCGCTGGACACTCTTGGAATTCAATAAAATGGGAATATTGACGAGGGACGCTGACGGCTAAAGGAAGGGATTCGCGAAATGGTTCGTCTAACATGCCAAAACCGACGTATCTGCGAACCTTGGGGTGCGTGAATGCATGAGTTGTCCGAAATTGCGGGCGACGGGCTAATGGAAATCAGAGGTGATAAATTATGGATGATAAGGAGACATTTGGGGAAATCAAAAAATTGATACAAGAATTTAACATGATACGGAATTGGGACAAATATCACCACCCTAAAGATTTGATTTTGGCGATAATGGAAGAGCTTGGAGAATTATCTCGTATTTTTAAACGGGTTAACACTAAGAATGAGGTAAAATATCTTAAAAAAGAGAAGGTTGGAGAGGAAATTGCGGATATTTTTATTTACTTATTTATATTATGCTATAAAGCAGATATAGATATTTCTAATGCAATAATGGAAAAGCTTCAAAAAAATAATGAAAAATATCCTGTCGATAAACGATTCAGAAAAGGAGGGTACAAAAATGGAAAATAAAGAGAATTTGAAAAGACGTGTTCTTTTATATATATCTAGAGGTGCAAACACTTTGGATAAATTACTCCAAGTTTGCAACGGTATTTATCCAAACGAATTAAAATTTTTGTTAAATGAACTAAAAGATAAAAACTTAGTGAAGGAAGAAAATGACTTTTTTGTTGTTGATAAAAATTGTATCGAATATTTAAAAATAGTAGATGTAAATCGCTTAGAAATGAATAAAATAAATGAAAAATTTTTAAAAATGTATCATGAACTACCTATCCCTCACCCACTAGATTATGAGTGGAGATGGAACTTAGATAATTTAAAAAAACTATTTACAGCTATAATAAACAAACATCCTTTTAACAACTTAAAAATTGGTTTTCTTGGAGCTCCAATTGCAGCTATTTATTTTTCTATTGTTAAAAATTTTGAAAACTTGAATTTCCAATTGACATTAATTGATAGGAATGAAGAAATAATCAGATATATTAGAAATAATAGCATTCTAAATAACCAAATTAAAACAATATGCCACGACTTACAATATGAATTCAAAAATGGATTAGGAAAAAATGATATAATAATTATGGATCCTCCTTGGTACGTAGCCTTTCACAAAATTTTTATCTCTAGAGCATCATCAATTTTGCAGCCCGAAACAGGTTTTGTTTATTCATCTTTATTTCCAACAAATACAAGACCAAATGCTATTTATGAAAGAATGGAAATATTAGAAATTTTTATTAAATCGGGGTTACATCTTGTATCTTTAACTCCTTCATTCTTTAAATATGAAACTCCACATTTTGAGTCAAAATCCCTCGAAGCAAGCGGTATTAGATTGGAATCTCATTGGCGGTATGGAGACCTTATAATTCTTCAATCAACTAAGCTTTTAAGACCTATAATTTTTGGAGATTTTATTGTCGAAAATTTTGTTTGGAAAACTGTTAGATTTGATAAAAAACTAATTAAAATTAAGATCTCACCTTTTGAAGAACAATACATACGTCCCCGGATAATTCAAATATTAGATAAATCTAGCATTTTAGAGAGCGTTAGTAGAAGACATCCATACAGGCCTTATGTAGATATGTGGACATCAGATAATGAAATATTTCATCTTACAGGAAGAAATATCATATACTTTGTTTTGAATTTGTACTCTTCAGGAGAAAATATTCAACAGATTGTAGAAAAGATAAGTAAGAAATATGGAGTGCAAAGGAAAAAAATTGATGAAGATATAAAAGAAATTGTTAATTTTGTAGAAACTAATATAGTAAGGAGGGAATAAAATGAATATATTTAACTTGGCAGACTTAGGATATAAGATTATCGTAATAGATGAAAAAGCTATAAATTTATTTCTAAACAAAGTTTCATTAGAAGAAATCAAAGATTTTATTCGTCACAAAGGGAAAGTTTATGTTTTGGGTAAAGATGCTGGAGAAATAAAAAAATATGTTGAAAAGTCTGGAGGAGAAATTATTGATATTTCTAAAAAAGAAGTATTGGCAGAGGTTACAACTATTGTAAGGACTAAAAACCATAAATTTTTAGATTGGGCTAAAACATTTGGGATAGATTCAAAATTGGTTAAATCTCAGGTATTATATGTTAAATATACCGATGCATCTGTTATAACAGATTTACCAGCCTTCTTTAATATGCCTTATGTTAAATATGTAAGAAAAAAAGACTGCTACTTAAGATTAATAGCTCATGGTATGGAAAACTGCCCTCACAATTGTGTATATTGCTATGCTAATTATGCTTATGATGTCCCAACAACAGTTTTAATCAATTTTAAAAATAAAATAAAAGAGGATATTCAAAAACCAAATATAAAGGAACATATTCAACGAGGTTATCCAATTAACATAGGTTCAATTACAGACCCTTTTAGTAAGGTAGCTGTTTATTTTGGTTTGGTTGAAGACTTTTTATCCTCTGTTGGTGACATTAGAACTTTAATAGTAACTAAGTCTACTCTTTTTACAAATGATTATTTTGTCGATTTATTAAAAAAATTTAGGAATGTAAAATTAACCTTCACATTTACAGGACTTCACCAATACGAAGCAGGTGTCCCACGCAGAGGCTATAATTTTCCATCAGAAGAAATATCAAAAGCTATATCCTCTGGAATTGATATTAATGTTTTTTATAGGCCAATAATAGAAGGTATTAATGATGATTTAAGCGATATGAGAGTTATATTTTCACAAATGAAAGAAGCAGGATTAACAAATGTATGTTTTGGTTTTTTAAGAAATAACATGCGAATGGAGGAGTCTCTATCTAAGAGATTTTCCTCTTTGTTCTTAGATTTGACTAAAGGATTGACTGACAAATACATGGATGATTTTTATCCTCTTTTAAACTATCGCATTAGGAAATCATTAGAGATTCATAATATTCTTTACCATCTAGATATGAATATCTCTGCCTGTCAACCCTATATTGGAAAATTAAGAGATTTAGTAGAAACAACTTATTGCTCTTGTAGAAAAGAGAGGTGGGAAAAATGAAGATACATTTAGCAATTTTATATAAAGATTATTTAGATTTGATTTTGGAAGGTAAAAAAACGATTGAGGCTCGTTTTTCAAAGGTTAAATGTCCACCTTATGGTAGAGTTTCTATTGGAGATAAAATTCTATTAAAGGAAACAGGAGGTCCTATTAGGGGAGAGGCTACAGTCAGTGTTGTAAAGTATTTTGATAACCTTGCTCCATCTAGGGTTGTCCATATTGTTAATAAATACAAAGAACAATTACAAATTAAAGACAATTTTCTTAACCAAAAGTTGGATAGTAATTATTTAACTCTTATATTTCTCAAAGACGTCGTCGAAGTTTCACCTTATTTTATTAATAAGAGAGATAGAAGAGGCTGGATTGTATATTACAATCACGCTCCTCAATCAATACAATTGGACTTATTTGGAAATAAAGTCAGTGATAAGGAAGTGAAAATAAACCCATATTACAGTGAATGCGAAAATGGATTGCATTCTTTCTTTAAATCTCCTTTAAAAAATAGTGAAGGATACCCACGTTGTAGAAATTGTGGTAAAGACATAATTCACTGGAAGAAACTACATATAAGAGATTTAAAAAATATAGATTTTGTTATTTCAGAGTTAAGGAAAGAATGGTGGAGAAACTACTGGTGGGAGGTTGAAATCGATGAAAAAGCTATATCCCACGCACTTAGGAAGAACTCTAATGAACTATACGTTCTTGTAAGAAAAAGAATCGAAAAGTCTGTTGGGATTGTCTATGAGTTTAGAGGCAGAAAACAACCCTATCGTGATGGTTATCAGATACCCTACAAAGGCAATATTATTTATTATGCTCAACATGCTACAGCTACATGTTGCAGAAAATGTATTGAGTGTTGGCATGGCATACCTCAAGGCAGAAACCTCAACAATGAAGAAATAGAATATCTTACTATGTTAGTAATGAAATATATAAGAAGGAAATTAAGGGATTACAAGAGGGGGGTGATAAGAAATGGTAAGTGATGATGAATTTGTAAGAGTAAGAGATGAAATTCTTAAACTCATCGTTGAAGGAAATAAAAAGTTACTATTCTGGGGTTTCACTCCATTTTGTATTAATCTTATTTCAAATCTTGTGAATATGGGTTTGGATAATTGTATAGTTGGAATAATTGACCATAAAAACAATAAACAAGGATGTAAAGTATACAATTATGTAGTATTACCCCCTTCAGAAATAAAAAAATTAGATATTGACACTTTAGTTATATGTTATGATGAAGAAAAGGAAGATGTCTTAGAATTATTTTACAATTTATATTCAAAAAATAGAAAAGTTGAAATTATACTTTATGGAAATAAGAATTACGAATTTTCGGATAGTCTTTTTCAGGAAATAATTGATTCACTTCCTGTTAAGTCCAAGGCTGGTGGATATCCTTTTATGCTCATTCACATATACCAATCATTAATTCATGTTATCAAAAATAACATACCTGGTGATGTCGTAGAGATTGGTACATTCCAAGGTGGTACCACCGTATTCATGGCTAAAGTAATAAAAGCGTTAGGAAGCGATAAAAAAATTTTTTCTTTCGATACATTTTCAGGATATCCGGAGAGCAAAAACCCTTTAGACTTATTTAAAGATAAAAAGTGTGAGTTTAGTGATTATGATTTCGTCAAAAACTATTGCAAACCGTATAAAATAGAACTTATTAGAGGAAATATAGTAGAAACCATTAATACGTTGAAAGGGGAAAAAATCTCTTTTTCTTTTTTTGATACCGACAATTATACACCTACTAAAATAGCTTTAAAATACATTTTCGATCTTACACCTAAGGGAGGAATCTTTGCTTTTGATCATTATTACTCAAAAGATTGGATAAAAACTATAGGAGAAAGGATAGCCATTAAGAAGTTCTTTAAAGATAAAAATGTTTTTAACTTACAAGGAACTGGAATATTTATCAAATTATGAGGTGTAACTATGGAAAGGATTGTAATTGGTGTATCTGGTCCTATTGGGGCCGGAAAAACATGCCTTTGTAATATACTAGTGGCAAAATATGGATTTAAATATTTAAGTTTTGGAAAATTGATTTCTGACATATTAAAAGAAGAGGGTGTTGAGATTACAAGAGAAAATTTACAAAATATGGGTGAAAAAATAATAAAAGAGAAGGGTTGCAAGGGTGTTGTCGACTTGCTTTTTAAAAAGTATCAAGTGGGTGAGGTATCAAATTATACTATTGATGGTATAAGACATATGAAAGTTTATTTGTATCTAAAAGAAATTTTTAAAAGCTCTTTTAAACTTGTATATGTCGATGCCCCACTAACTGTTAGATTTGAAAGGGTCAAAATGAGGGTTAAAGATATTAATATAAACTCACTGACTGATTTAAAAGAACTTGAATGTAAAGAGATCGAGAGAAATATTCCGTATTTAAAGAAATATGCAGATTTTATAATAATGAATGATAAGGATGATACCCATTTAGAAAATAAACTAAAAAACCTATTAAATCAAATAATTTAAAATGTGCCCGTCGCCCGCAACTCTCCGCTTCGCTTCGGTGCTATCGCACTCGGACAACAGCAGGTATGCGGTTCGCTTACGCTCACCCAAATGCTCGGCTTCACCTCGCACTTCGCATACCCGCCGCCCGTTAGTTGCAATTGGCGTCGGGTCGAAATTCAGGAAAGGAATAAAAATACATAATTAATAAATTAGGAGAGGCGATAAAATGAGAAATATGAAAGAGCAGATAGAAAGATTTGTGGATGATACAATAAAGAAAAATGATATCGTACTCTTGGATATTTTATGGACCTTCTACTGGTGTATTACCACCACACCTAAATCAGGGTATTATGAAAATAATAAATTAAATGTAAGTAACATTTTCAAAAAATGGTTCTATAGAGTCTCTATTAGAAATTTACAAAAAAGTTTAATTTACGTCAGACAGAAATAAAGAACAAAATAATAAAAGTATTAATAGATTGGATGAACACCGCACCGGATTTTCTACCTTACGAAACTTATGATGAAGATAGAGAATTATTAAGAAAACTCTTACTCAAGAAAAGTTCAGATCTTTTAATTAAAAACATTAGAAATAAAATGGATACTCTATCCGACTTGGATAAAAAAATTCTGTCATTTATATTATACTACATTCCACTTAAAATTCAGGAGTCTATAAAGGAAGCGGAAGAAGAAAGGCAAAAAGGAGGCTTTGACTGGGGCAAATATGGTTATCTCCCCGATTTTCATATAAAAACAGATAAAGAAACTGGTGAAATTGTTTATTTTGAAATCGATCCAAAAGAATGGACATACATTTTTTAATTTATTATTTGATGAAGAGTTAAAAGAACAAAGGTTTAAAATTAAATTACATAGAAAGCGTACAGGATTTATATTTCTTCCACAAGAAGAATATAAGGAATATAGTTTCTGGCAATTTGGAGACGAATTGGTAAAAATGGGTATTGGGTATTGGAGCGTTTGGGTTTCAGAATCAAAAAATGTACATATAGAGTTCGTTATTCCGAACTTTATTTATGAGGCCATACAAGATTATAAAACCAAATTACCAATAATCGAAAACTTTGAAGAAAAAATCAATGAAATTAAAAGGGAAAAAGAGACAAAAAGATTAGAAAAAGAATGGAATCTTGAAGACTTTGAAGAAACTGAGGCAGTTAGCGAAGTATTAGAATCTGAGATTGAAGCTTCCATAATATCAAATCCTGAAATTTTAGAAGAAGGATTAGAACTTGTTGGTAATCAGTATCCAACTTCTGTTGGTTACATCGATATACTTTGTAAAGATAAAAATGGGAATTTTGTTGTAATAGAATTAAAGAGAGGTACAGGTTCATATAAAGTAGTTGGTCAAATTCAGAAGTACATGGCATGGGTCAGCGAAAATCTTGCTAAAGATAAACAAGTTCGGGGAATTATTGTAGTGAAAGAGTATGACCAAGAGTTAGAGTACGCTGTTAAAGGATCAAAATTTCCAATTGAGATAAAAATATTCGGACAAGAACCACCAACTGGAGAAAATATAAAATATTGTACAAGATGTGGAAAACCAAATCCAAAATCGGCTAAATATTGTATCAAATGCGGACAAGAATTTTGGATGTGATATAAATGGGATTTATTTTTACGACCCGACGCCAACTTCTCGCCTCTTCGAGGCTCGACCCTTACGGGGCAACTAACAAGCGAATATACGGTTCGCTTCGCTCACCCAAATGCTCGGCTACGCCTCGCACTTCGCATATCCCCAAAACGTTATATGACATTCCGCCCCTTCGCCGTATCAGAAAATATAAAAATATATGGATTATTGTAAATTATGGAGGCTAAAAGATGACAACAATAGAAGAAATCTTAAAATCAAAAAAGAAGCCAAAGGAAATCGTTGAACTTTTGGCTGAAGCACTAAAAAGGGATAAGAAACTAATCGCTGAACTTATCCAATGTTTTGAAAATGGCACCACTGCTGAAAAAGGGAATTGTATGGAAGCAATAGAATATGTCACCAAAGAAAACCCTGAATTTGCTGAAAACTGCCTTGAGTTTGTTATTGCTCATATCAATTGCAAAGCACCAAGAGTTAAATGGGAAGCTTGCAGGATAATAGGCAATGTTGCCCAAAAATTTCCAAGCAAAATCCAGAAAGCCATCCCAAAACTCTTAGAGAATACTAAGGACAAAGGCACAGTTGTAAGATGGAGCGCAGCCTTTGCTTTGACTGAGATTGCGAAAAGTAACTCAGAAATGCAGAAAGAACTTGTTCCAGAATTTAAGAAGATACTGGAAAGGGAAACCAACAAGGGAGTGAGAAATATTTACCTAAAATATCTGAAGGATGTCGGACTATGATTGATGATGTTAGGGATATAATAGAAAAAGGGATTCAATCCTTGAATGATGCTCTTCCGGAAATAAACAATCTTGCTTCCAACGATGACTGGAGGAAAAGAGAGGATGCCGCTACTGCTTTGGTGGAGATTAGCAAAAAGAAAGAGGATGAAGTTGTAAATGAGATGATACTCTGGGCTGAGGATGAAAATCCTAATATTCGCAGGACAGCAAGTGAAGGATTGAGGGGGGTAGCGAGAAGAAACCCAGAAAAGATTCTGCCTGTAATTGAAAAACTAAAAACAGATGATAGCCTTTATGTCAGAAAGTCCGTTGCTGCTCTTTTAAGAGCAATAAGCAAGAAACCCTCATGGGCGACTGCCCACCAACGAATCACGAAAATGGGTGTAGTTGCACCGCGCATCGAGACTTGTTATCCTCAGATTGGGTGCATAGG
>JALPXQ010000010.1 GCA_023271515.1 Dehalococcoidia bacterium
CGTTCCTGTGGCATCGACTGTCAGGGTATAAGTCTCCACCAGTCGCGGAAGGAGATCCCATGTTCTTCTGGCAACCGTCCATTTCCCGGGCACCGGAGAGTCAACTGAGATGACCTCTGGACGCTCAGCGGTAAGTGATGATGCCGCAGCCTCCCCCAGGGGATTATACAGTATCATATGCAGGTCATTGGCGACATCGAGCCACTTCAGGCTCAAACTCAGATTGGCAATACCCGCTTCCAGGGAAAGGGTGTAGAAGATTTGGTCCCCCAGAGCGGCATCTTCATCAACAGTCCCGGTTATGTCCACAGCCGTGAGATGGTCCACAGGCTGGATTACGTTAACCGAGACGGGAATGGTTATATCGCCAAGGATAACGTAGCCAAAATATGTTCCGGCGGCGGCAGCGGCGGGCACACTCATCACAGCATCGAAGGTGGCCGTTGCTTCTGCGGGAACCGTTATGCTGGCCGGCACGGTTATCCAGTTGCCGGCGACAACACCCTGGGTGTCGGTCATGACTGATTTGGCGATGGTCAGGGTTACCTCTTCGGCGGCGTTGTTTATCACCGTGAAGGTCTTGGGATAGACACCGGGAAGCACCTGTCCCACCGACCATTCATCATCCACGAGGGTGCCTTCCCTCAATGCAAGGTAGGCCTCTTTTACATTCATCCTTCCGGCGCCCTGATCCCATATACAAAACTCTATACCACCGAAATCAGTAATGTCATCGGCGGTGTTCTTCAGCGCCCTCTCCACCTCTGCCGGCGTAAGGACCGGGAAGGCCTAGAGTAACAGGGCAACCGCACCGGCAACATGCGGAGCGGACATCGAGGTGCCGCTCCAATCGTCGTAGCCGTAGAACTCTGCCGGAATAGCCTGGGGCACGGGAGCAATTACCGCAGCCCCGGGTGTTGCAACATCAAGGGCTATCCTCCCGTCCCCTGCGGGGCCCCTGGAGCTAAACCATACTATGCCCTCATCGCTGGTAGACGCGGCAACAGAGATTACCCCGTGAGCAACTGCCGGGCGTCCAACCGTGCCTTCACCCGGCCCGCTATTTCCCGCAGAGGTCACCACGACAACGCCTGCCGCAACGGCGTGGGTTGAGGCGAGATCTATGGGATCCATGCCCCTTCCAGCGCGCTGCGGGGCTCCAAGGCTCATATTGATTATATGTGCCCCCTGATCAAGGGACCACTCTATGCCTCGAATGATCCAGGACCACATACCCCCTCCCTGGGCGTTGAGCACTTTAGCATTGGCTCGGGTATAAAAACGCGCTCGTGATTGCCAAGCCCTTCGGGGTCTGTTCCCCAAATCAGAGAGCCATCAGGCCGAACGACGAGCAGGTCCAGGTCGTTTGCCGGATCCATCCACCTTAAATCCACCTCAAGTTTACCTATTTTATCAGATTCAAATCGGGCAAGCGATGACGGCTCAAGAACTTGTCAACTGCCTCGTTTGCCTCAGATCTTATTTCTCGGTAATATAGGCAGTCGCCGGGTTCCAGCGAAAATTCGGAATTGAACAGTCTATCCTTGTATTTAGTATAGTTGTGTCGGATGTGCGCTTGTCTCTTCTGCTAGCTTCTGAGCAGCTTCGATGTTCTCCTTCGGAGCCCATATGCCCAGCGTTTTGGTGTAGCCTTTAGCGCGTTTCCTGGCTACCCAATGCGGTCCCGCTTTTACCTGTCTGGTTACGAAAGCATCACCGGGTGCCAGAAACTCCCACCCCTCTGGTATCTCGATATCCCCATACTGGTGGCACCACCAGTTCTCAGATTCGGGCCGTGGGGGATATACCCATAGAATCTCAGCCGAGTGATCTTGCTTATTGCGCATCTGCATCGGGCTGCCCACAAGCTTCAAGATCGTATGGGGCATACCTAAATTTGAACCGAGTTCAAGCATAAGGTCTGTTAAACAAGATCATCAGGGGGATTCTCCCCCTGAAACCCCCTGAAGCAGTTGTGTCCTAGTCCTTTGAAAGGGCTTCGCCCCTTTAGGAAGCATAGGAATCTTTGAAATTCCTATGCTGCTATTGTACGCTGACGGTTAATGGTGAGCAAGGTCAGTAAGTGCTATTTCCATTGTTCCCTCCCAAGTCTGAGTGATAACGTGTGAAGCAACTCCAAGAAAGAGGCTTACTAATCGTGTCATCAATCGCGTCATGAACGCGTGAATTGTGTCATCGGGCCGTATAGTAGACTGACCGTCCCTGACCATGTTGCTCAATGAAGCCTTTCTCCAAGAGCTCATCCAAATCCCTATGAGCAGTCTTTCTATGGCTTGTAACTACTTAATAACGTCACCCCGGTGCGATCAGGGAACGAAGCTACTCATGTATGGTAGCGCATTCGGAGGCTTCACCGCGGAGCGTTTCAATGGCGTGAGGAAGGGTAGGGAGGATTACTTCGAGGCACTCGCGTACCGCCTTCGGGCTGCCGGGGAGATTGACAATCAGGGTCTTGCCACGGATGCCGGATACGCCTCGGCTTAACATCCCCATGGGCGTCTTCTTCAGGCTCTCCAGCCTCATGGCTTCGGAAAAACCGGGGGCGAGTCTTTCCACCACCGCCAGCGTGGCCTCGGGTGTGACATCCCGGGGACTGAGCCCGGTGCCGCCACTGGTGAGAATCAGATCGATCCCCGCACCATCGGCCCACTCGATCAATCTGGCGGATATCGTCTCTCTCTCGTCGGGGACGATCTCGTATCGGGAGACTTGCGCCCCTATTCCGGAGAGCAAGTCCCGGATTACGGCACCGCTTTCATCCTTGCGCTCTCCCCGGGAGCCCTTATCGCTGACGGTAATTATGCCGGCGATGAACATATTCACTCCTTCTACTTCTTCAACCTTTTCAGAGCATCCTCGAAGCTCAAGCGCTGTTGCTCGCTCCTGGTCATATCGCGCCAGACTATCATCCCATCTCGAAGCTCATCCTCACCGATGATGATAGCAGAGGTGGCACCGAGGGCATTGGCATGTCTTAGTTGTGCCTTCAGGCTGCGGTTTCCCGAAGCAAGGATGGCACCGATCCCCTCCCGGCGCATTTGGGCGACATACCCCACAGCCTTATCCTTTGCCTCCTGGCCGAGGAAGGCGACAAAGGTGGTGGGTTGAGGAAGGGGAGGCACAACGATACCCTGCCTCTTTATATTGAGGATCATTCGCTCGATGCCAGTAGCAAATCCGACTCCGGGCGTGGGTCTGCCGCCAATTTCTTCCATGAGATCATCGTATCTGCCGCCACCACCCAGGGTGGTCTGTGCCCCCTTTTCGCCCAGCGGCTGGATTTCAAAAACGGTCCTGGTATAGTAGTCAAGTCCACGAACCAGCCGGTGATCGAGGTCGAATTCCAGGTCAAAAATGACAAGATACTTCTTAAGGAAATCAAAGTGATCCTGACATTCGGCGCAGAGAGAGTCGCTGCTCTTCGGAGCCTGCTCGGTAAGAGGCATGCAGGATTCCTGCTTGCAATCGAGCAGCCTTAGCGTATTTCTTTCCAGCCGGCGTTTGCAATCGGGGCACAGGAGGTCAATCTTCTTCGAATAGTATTCCTCAAGGCACTTGAGGTACTGGGGCCGGCAGTTACGGCAGCCGATGCTATTCAATTTCAGGACCGTGTCCCTCAAACCAAGGCGGCGATACAGCACACAGGCCATCTCGATGACCTCAGCATCGAGGGCGGGATCGGAGCTGCCCAGTCCCTCGAAGCCGAATTGCCAGTGCTGGCGGAATCGTCCCGCCTGAGGACGCTCATATCGGAATATCGGGGTGATATAGTATAGCCTGACCGGCTGGGGCAGGTTATGCATCCCGTGCTCTAAATACGCCCGGCACACCGGAGCTGTCCCTTCCGGACGTAAGGTCAGAAGATCCCCGCCATGGTCGTTGAAGGAGTACATCTCCTTCTCCACAATGTCGGTGTCTTCCCCTATACTGCGAACGAAAAGCCCGGAGTCCTCGAAAACCGGGGTATCGATGCGCTGGTAGCCATAAAGCCGGCAAATATCGGCCACAGTCTCTTCAATATATCGCCAGTATGCCTGGTCGTGAGGCAGAATGTCGGAAGTGCCGCGCGGTGCCTGGTACAAGATCAACCTCCCTAGAATTGCTCCAGAAAGCGAAGGTCATTGCTGTAGAAAAGCCGGATGTCGTCGATGCCATACTTGAGCATCGGGATGCGTTCCAGGCCCATGCCGAAGGCAAAGCCGGTGTAGATGTCAGGGTCGTAGTTCACCCGCCGCAGGACATCGGGATGTACCATCCCCGCGCCCAGAATCTCGATCCATCCCTCATCACCGCACACGCGACAGCCCTTGCCCTGACAGATGAAACAGTCGATCGCCATGTCCACGCCAGGCTCGACGAACGGAAAGTAGTCACAGCGAAACCGCACCTTGCGATCCCGGCCAAAGAGCCGGCGGGCAAGTTCGTAGAGCGTCCCCTTAAGGTGAGCCATGGAAATGCCTTTGTCCACCGCCAAGCCTTCGATCTGGTAGAACATGGATTCATGCGTAGCGTCGGTGGCTTCATGGCGATAGACCTTGCCCGGCATGATGACGCGTATCGGAGGCTGTCTTTTTTCCATAAACCGGATTTGCATCGGCGAGGTGTGAGTGCGCAGCAGCATGGGTCGCTCGCCGGCTTCGTTTTCGTAGTCAATCCAGAGAGTAGCCCACATATCACGGGCCGGGTGATCCCTGGGGATATTCAGCGCCTCGAAGTTGTAATAATCCCACTCGACCTCCGGCCCTTCGACTACCCCAAAGCCCATAGCGGTGAAAATCGCACAGGCCTCGCGGAGTATCTTCGTCGTGGGATGGAGCCGGCCCACTTGAACATGGTGTCCCGGGAGGGTAACATCCAGGCGGGATTGCTGCACAAGTTTATCTAACTCGGCCTTTTTGAGTGATTCTTGTTTCTCGGCCAGGGCCTGCTCTAAGAGCGACTTGAGATTATTGGCAGCTGCTCCAGCCTCCCGCCTTTCCTCGATCGGTAAGCTGGAGAGACCTCGCAGCAGCTGGGTTACCGTTCCCTTCCTGCCGAGGTACCCGACTCGCCAGGCCTCGATCTCGTTCAGGTCATTGAGATTCCGCAGTTCATCCAATGCCCTGGATTTGATCTCTTCAAGGGTTTCTATCATCGCTGGCCCCTGGCAATCTCCACCAGTTGAACAAAGGCCGCCGAATCTCGCACCGCCATATCGGCCAGTATCTTCCGGTCGAGGGATACGCCGGCTCTGATCAGACCGTGCATGAACTTGTTATAAGGCAAGTCGTGCTCCCTGGTGGCCGCATTGATGCGAACAATCCAGAGCCGACGCATGTCTCTCTTACGCTCCCGGCGGTGACGGTAGGCGTAGCTTAGTGAATGGAGCATCGACTCATGTGCTCGCTTATAGAGCGAGTGACTGGACGCTCTATGACCCCTGGTAAGTTTCAACACCTTCTTGTGACGGCGTCGAGTGGTTGTTCCCCCTTTAACACGTGGCATGGTTTCTCCTTATCTCAACCCCGCCGGGAAGACCTTCTTCATTCGTTTCCTGTCTGCGGGATGCAGTTCAATGCTCTGAGAATAGGTTCGTTTGGTTCGCTTGGCTTTCTTGCGGCGCAGATGGCTCTTGCCAATCTTGACACGCATTATCTTGCCCGTGCCGGTGACACGGAATCGTCTTTTCAGCGATTTACGGGTTTTGAGTTTCGGCATCCTTGCCCCTTTTTTTTGGCTTACCTGGCGACAAAATCACGGTCATGGTCTGCCCCTCCATACCGATACCCCCTTCCACTTTGGCGGCTTCTCCCAGGGATTTGATCACTCCCTCCACCAGATCCTTTCCTAAATGAGGGTGGACAATCTCACGTCCGCGGAAGATGACCAGAATCTTGACTTTGTCCCCCTCCTCGAGCAGCCTCTTCACCGTACGAACTTTGAAATCAATATCGTGCTGCCCGATCTTGGGGCGCAACTTGACCTCTCTCAGCCCGGTTGACTTCTGACTCTTATGAGACTGGCGCTCTTTCTTGGCCTGTTCATACTTGAACTTGCCGAAATCCAGCAGGCGACAGACCGGCGGCTGCGCGGTGGGAGCCACTTCAACCAGGTCGAGATCACGCTCTCTGGCCATCTGGCGAGCATCGGCCAACGACATCACACCCAGTTGCTCGCCGGACTCACCGATCACCCGCACCTCTTCGGCCATGATCCACTGGTTTACACGGTATTGCTTGGTTGGTTGGACGGCACGATATTGTTTAACTATTCTCTACCACCTCTCTTTTTAGTAACCGTTCACGGTTAGACCCATCAACCTTGAACCGTGAACCTGGTAACCTACAGGTCAAAGCCCTCGCTTAGACATTATAACATTCCTGACCCGATCTTTAAATACCTCCAGTGATTCTCCCTTAAGATTCTCCCCGCTCCGCAAGCGAAGGGTTACGGTGGAATCCTGAACCTCGCTATCGCCCGTTATCAGCATATAAGGCACTTTAGCTAACTGCGCCTCTCTGATCTTCAGGTTCATCCTTTCTTTGCGATCATCCACTTCGACACGCAGTCCCTCATCCCTCAACTGACTACCAATCTGTTGGGCATAGTCCAGATGGCGATCAGCTATGGGAATTACTTTTACCTGCACCGGCGCCAGCCATACCGGAAAAGCGCCGCCATAGTGTTCCACGAGGATGCCAAGGAATCGCTCCATGCTGCCCAGCAACGTCCGGTGAATCATGTAAGGCCAATGGCCTTTGCCGTCCTCACCTATGTAGGCCATGTCAAACCGTTCCGGCAAATTGAAGTCGAACTGGATCGTGGTGCATTGCCACATCCTTTCCAGTGCGTCCTTAATCTTGATATCAATCTTGGGCCCATAGAAAACCGCCTCGCCTTCTATCCGCTCGTAGGGCAGGTTTCGAGCTTCCAATGCTGCGACCAGCGATGCCTCGGCCTGTTCCCACATCACATCATCGCCGGCGTATTTTTCCGGCGTTCCGGGGTCGCGCACACTTAATTCGAACTTGAACTCCTCAAATCCAAAACCCCGCAGCAGGTTCAAACTAAAGTCCAATACGCGCAGGATCTCGCCTTCGACCTGTTCCGGCGCGCAGAAGATGTGGGCATCGTCCTGTGTAAAGCCACGAACGCGCATCAACCCGCGCAGCGTTCCGCTGCGCTCATAGCGATAAACCGTGCCCAACTCCGCCCAGCGCAACGGCAGGTCGCGGTAGGAGCGTGTCTGCGACTTATAGATCATAATATGGAAGGGGCAGTTCATCGGCTTGACATAGTAATCTTGTCCCTCAATGTCCATGGGCGAATACATGCCGTCCCTGTAAAAGTCGAGGTGCCCCGACCTCTCCCACAGTTGAGCACGGCCGATGTGCGGCGTGAAGATGATCTCGTACCCGCCTTCATAGTGCAATTTGCGCCAGTAGTCCTCGATCAGCACACGTACGCGTCCACCTCCGGGATGCCAGAGGACAAGACCCGCCCCGACCCCTTCATGGATGGTGAAGAGATCGAGTTCCCGGCCGAGTTTGCGATGGTCTCTTCTGGCTGCCTCTTCGAGCTTGTTAAGGTGATCCGCAAGCTCGGCCTCAGTTTCGAAGGCGGTGCCGTAAATCCGCTGCAGCATCGGTCGCCGCTCATCGCCACGCCAGTAAGCGCCGGCGATGCTGAGCAATTTGAAAGCCTTCAGCTCCCCTGTAGATGCCAGGTGCGGCCCGCGACAGAGGTCGGTGAAGCTCCCCTGCCGGTAGATCGTGACCGTCTCATCGTCAAGTTCGTCGATCAACTCCAATTTGTAGGGCTGGGAATGGAATATAGGGCGTGCCGCTTCCTTGGTCACCTCCTGTTTAGCGAAGGGAGCATCGGCAGCGATCGAGCCCCGCATCTTTTCCTCGACGACGCTGAGATCGTCGGGGGTGAGGGGGCGGGGGAGTTCGAAATCATAGTAGAAGCCGTCTTCGGTCGCCGGCCCGATACCGAACTTGACGTCGGGAAAGAGCGCCTGCACCGCCTCAGCCATGACATGAGCCGCCGAGTGACGCATCGCCTCCAGTCGATTTGCTTTCTTCTCTTGCTGCATGATTCCCACCAAGTAAGTCTAAGATATTTAGAGGAGCGTGTCAACAGGGTTGTCATCAACATAAATCCGCAGTTCCGCCGGGCGCAGCGTACGAGAGGAACGGAGTGTCAAGCCCCATTGGCCATGGAGAGCACCATCATTGCTCGGAATACCTTGTAGACGGCAGGCATCTCCTCCCCTACCCATTCGATGGTGCGGCCGTCCACCCGCCGGCTGTCTGGGATCAGTCCAGCCATGTCGGCGTGGCTAGCCCGCTGGAAAACGACACGTAGCGTGACCGGCTTGGATAGGACAAAGGGTGACGCTTCAAGCCGCAGGGCACGCGCCGCCGCTTCCCGAATCTGTTCCTGCGCAACATCAGGATGCAAACAGCAAGCAGCGGTGCGCATTACCCCATCCTTAACGGTCACCGTCTCGATATTGCCCAGCAGGGCGCGCGCCTCTTCTGTTGCCGCCCTGTCGCCAGTGACCAGGGTGACCGGGGTGCCGTATGCTCCGGCAAGGGCCGCATTAAGACCCACCTCGCCCACGCTCCGGCCGTTGAGGTATGCTTCGACCACGATGCCGGTCCAGCTATGTTCCAGCACCGCGGCACCGGTGCCTGATGCTGCGTGGTAACCGACGAAGAACACGACACCTATCTCCGGCCCCATGCCTTGCATCATACCGAACGGCTTTGGGCTGCCGGAGATCAACAGAGCTGCCGGGTTCAATTCCTCGATCAGAATGTTTGACATTCCGCCGTGGCTGTCGTTGATGACAACCTGGGTGGCGCCTCCGGAGAGAGCTCCTTCGATAGCGGCGTTGGTCTCGGCGGTCATCAGCTTGCGGAAACGCTCATACTCCTTATGGCTGGACGAGGTGTGATTGCCGCTCACCACGCCGGATATCCCCTCCATGTCCACTGAGATCAGCACGTTCATTGCAGTTATTCCTCCCCTTTATTTTGGGTCTTTTCCATCAAGAAAACGTCATCGTCTGTCCCTCTACGGGGACGCGCACCTCGATCCCGGTGTCCTTCAGGTTCTCGACAAAATACTCGGGGTGCTCAGTGTGGATGGGTATCAGAATTTGGGGGTTGATGCGGCGGATAAGCTCAAGGAGCTCGGGACCGCTGGCATGACCGGAGGAGTGGAAGCCTTTCTCATCCTCAGGGATTTCCCAGTTTAGACCCTCTCTTGGCAGGCCGATGGCCTTCATCCCGAAATGAGTAACCCAGTTGGCAAGACGCCGCATATCCATCGCCCCTTCTTCGTCGAACACCTCGGCGGAGGAGTAGATATAAGTTCCACCACCGGGGGGTGCGATGTCAATGAGATCGTTTAAGTCCCAGAAGCTGAAACAGAGGATGACATTATGGGCGTTCTCACGAACATTAGATGGCGATATCAGCTTGTCATGGTAGCGCCGGTGTATTTCCGCCTCCCATAGGGCAAGTCTCGATTTGAAGTCTTTATAGATCATAATGTCGGGCATATCCCCGATCGAGGGCACTTCCTCCGATACGAGGTGCATCGCATCGAGCAAGTAGGCGTCCTTCGCCATGATGACAAGATTGCGCCCAGTCTGGATAGCGATGCGGTGAAAGGCAAGGAGGCGCTCGACGTTACGGGCTCCGAAGTCGGAGATCACCAGTCCCCTGGCCTCGCTGACGGCCTTCAGGCAGTTCTCGTAGGCCTCTTCTTCACTGGTCCCGCGCTGGTCTCCACACCGCGTGCCCTCGCAGAGAAGAATGCGGGGGCGCAATTGCCGCATGGCCGCGGCGAAGTTCTCGCTCTGTCCGCTCCCCTGGCCGTGAAACCTGAGATCGCCGGTATATCCTACCCATCCTGAGGAGGTCTCCACGGCGAAAGCCGCCGCCCCGGGGATAGAGTGATCCACCGGGAAGAGCGTCACCGGGAGATTGCCGATAAACTCTTGCGCGAAACGAAAGGAGTCTGAATTCAGCGGCCTCTTCTTTGTAGGCGATGAATTCCAGAAAGCCCGCGCCTCCTCGCTGATGGACAACGAATCCAGGAAGGCGAAAGGGCGCATCCTGTAGGTCCCTTGCGAACGCAGATAGCCCTCTTTCGACTCCCGTGGCAGGGAGTAGCAGACCTCCCCTTCAAAATTGGGGGGCGTGCTATCCTGCATCGCCTTGGCGATGAAAGCGGTCATGGTAGTGGTATAGATAGGGATATCGTCGCGCAGGAACGATATATAGCCGCTGTGGTCCAGGTGGGCATGGGTGAGCAACACGCCATCGATGGTCAACTCTCGATAGAGCGGCCGTGATCTGAATCTTTGCCATAGCTTTTTATCTCCCATACCCTCTCGATAGATACCTCTCAATGGGGGGAGAATCCCCATTTCGAGCAGATCGAGGAGGCCGGCGCCAGGACGCGGATTGAGGTACTCCTCAAAATATCGGGCGCGTTTCTTGAAGGGGAATCCAAAATCGAAGAAAAGGTTGACATGACTGTCTTCAAGGAGGATCTTGTTTCCCCCGATCTCGTTCACGCCGCCGTAGAAGGTTAAAGATAACATGGGTTTATCCATCTCAGACGTGAAGGGTGGCATCCGATGAGAGGCGTTCCCGGATGATTTTTTCCCCATAATTCAGCAGGACTGAGCTTCTTTCCGGGGATAAGTCACGAGTGTTCAGATAGGCTCTGAGCCCTTCCAGGGGAGTGATCTCCTCCGCCGAGTACGTCTCCAGCCGGTTGCGCACCTCTCGTTCTACCTCTTTGACCACCGCGGCCACGAAATGAGCTTCCTCTAATATCTGGCGCACCTCGCTGTCCTGAATCAATCCCGCCCTCTCTGGAGACACTTTGATGTGAAGACGCACGATGGCATCTTTGATATCTTTCTTGCCGATAGCCCGACGCACGGCTGCGGTGGGATCTTCAGCATTGGCGTTCACCTCGATGGTCACAAAGCGCCGCGATTTCACCGGGTGGAACTCATAATGCGCCTTCCCCTTTTCCAGCTCAATGATACAGAATCCCTTCTCCTCGTTTTCCTCATTGAAATCGATCGGCTGAAGACTGCCCGAGTAAACTATTGGAGGATTGAGTGAAAGAACCTGATGAGAGTGCAGGTGCCCGAGCGCGATATAGTCGAATACCGAGAGGGGGATTTTCCCCTGATGCAGAACATTGTCGCGGCCGATCATGAGCGACCTCTCCGCCCCAATTCTTCCTGACGCAAGCGAAACGTGACCCGCGAGGATGGTTGGCAGGTCCGGATCAAGGTCTCTTACCAGCTTCTCGAGTTGCTCAATGATCAGCTCCTCCATTCTCTGGTTGAGTTGCTCCAGCGTGAGGTTCTTCACCTCATCTCTGGTAAGAAGCATGCTCCGCCCGACCCAGGGTAAGGCTACAATCTGAAGGTCACCGCTTCTGGTTTCGATGCGGTAGGCATCGATTCCATTCCCCACGATAACATTCTTGATGGATAGCGTATCGAAGATATCCAGGGAGGTAGCCCTGCCGATAGCATTGGGCAGGTCGTGGTTGCCGACAAGCAAGAATACCTTGATGCCGCTTGCGGCGAGGAGTGCGATACGCCGGGCAAACTCGCGCTGCTGCGTCTGGGAGGGATCGCGCGTCTTGTAGGCGTCCCCACAGAAGAGAACCATGTCTATCTCATGCGTAATGGCATAGTCGACTAGCTCATCGAAGACGGTCAGAAAATCAATTAATCGGGAGGAGAGACCACTAGCGGGATCGATGTGGCCATAGTTCTCCACACCTATGTGAAGATCGGCGAAGTGAAGTATCCTCATTTGGGGAATATCCGGTCAGATAGTTAATATGTGAGGCATTCGAAGCAGGCTGGCGTCCAGTTCCTTAACCTTGGTCCAGGTGTCCTCAAGAGGTGTATGGACGATTTCCGATCCGATCTCTCCCACCATGCATCCGTGTTTTCCCTCGCGCAGCGTATTTACAGCAGCTATACCAAGCTTGCTGGCCAGGATTCTATCCCTCGCCGTGGGTGATCCCCCTCGCTGCACGTGTCCCAGCAAGACCACGCGATAATCCACCTTCATTATCTCCCCCACCATTTTCGCGATTGCCTGGGCCCCGCCCGGGGTATTCCCCTCGGCCACTATAATCAGGGCGCTCTGCTGCCCCCCTCTCTTAAGGAATCTCTTTTGCAATCGTTGGGCCAGGGCAAGCGTATTGGTTTCCGTTTCAGGAATAATAATCTCACTGGCCCCACCCGCGACCCCCACCGCCAGGGCGATGAACCCCCTGGTACGCCCCATCACCTCGACGAAGAAAAGCATCTCCAGCGAGTCGGCGGTGTCACGGATCTTGTCTATCGACTGGAGAGCGGTGTTTATGGCGGTATCGAATCCGATGGTATAATCGGTGCCGTAGACATCGTTGTCAATTGTGCCAGGGATTCCCACAACCTTGACCGCGCCCATTTTGGCGAGGGCAGCGGCGGCCCGGAACGTCCCGTCGCCGCCTATGGTTATCAGCCCCTCTATTCTTTCTGACCGGAGCATATTGATGGCCTTCTCCAATCCCTCCGGGGTTTTCATCTCGGGGCAGCGGGAGCTATCCAGGAAGGTGCCCCCGCGCTCCAGGATGTGCCCCACCCTTTTTGGCCCCAGGCTTATCATGTCCCTCTCGATTAGTCCAGTGTAGCCGCGCCTGATTCCAACGACCTCTATTTTTCGGGATGCTGCACTTCTGACAACAGCCCGGACGCAGGCATTCATGCCGGGTGCATCGCCGCCGCTGGTTAGAACACCGACTCTCTTCATGTTTACTCTCGCTGATGCTTTTAATTGATTATACTCCGGGGAGAGACCGATGGCAACTGCGAAGGCTCTCTATCTCATCGGCGGATAGCCGCCGCACCTCACCCTCACGGAGGTCACCAAGCGCCAGATTGCCAATGCGCACTCGTCTCAGGGCGAGAACCTGGTAGCCCAGCTCCTCGAACATACGGCGCACCTGCCTCTTCCTCCCCTCGCGGATGGTGATACTGTAATTGAAGGGCTCCATACCGCGCACCATCCTCACGCGGGCGGGAGAGGTTGTGCCATCGGCAAGTTCGACACCTCTTTCCAGCCTCCGTCTCTCCGCTGGTTTGAGTATGCCATCTACGGCTACCAGATACTCCTTTTCTTGCTCGAACCTGGGGTGGGTGAGGTGGTAGGTCAGATCGCCATCGTTAGTGAGCAGCAGGAGCCCTGAGCTTTCTTTGTCCAGTCGCCCCACCGGATAGAGCCGCAAACCCCGGAATCTCCCGGGAAGGATGTCCAGCACCGTCTGGCGGCCTCTTTCGTCGCTGACGGTGGAGATAACCCCGCGCGGCTTGTGCAGCATGAGGCATATGGTCCGGGGCCTGGCCAGGCTCACTTGTTGCCCATCGAGGATAACAGAGTCCTCCTGGGGGTTTATCGCCTGGCGAAAATCCTCTGCTACAACTCCATTGACCTGTACCCGGCCCTGCCTGATGGCATCGGCTAGTTTCCGTCGGGAGCCAAGGCCAGCTTCGGTGAGGCATTTGAGCAGGTGAATGGGCATAATATCTTAAGCACGCTTCTTAAAGATCAAATCATAGCGAAAGTAAGGAATGAAGGGAAGTCTCCCTATTTCAGCCACCAGTCTTGGCATCCACCTCTGTTGCAGACTTAGAACCCTGGCCTCTTTCCGTTCAGCCCTGGGGAATTCACCCACATAGCGAAAACCAGAGATATCCAGCGTTTCAATCCATGAGTCTTTAGAGCGTATATTTATATGACTGGGGTCTCTGGCAGCTATAATGCCAAGCAAGAAGTCTGCAAGCTTTGAAGGCACCGATATATACAATGCGCCACCTGTCTTCAAGACACGCCGCATCTCGCAAATCGCTTGATCACTACTGGCCAAGTGCTCAACAACATCCAGGCACGTTATCAAATCAAAGATACCGCTTTCAAAGGGCAATTCTTCATGGTCAATATCTACCTTCAGTAGATACTTCTGCACCTCCTCCGGCGCAGAAGACAGAGCATATTCAGATAGGTCAATGCCCCAAGAATCAACGCCAAGTTCTCGAAAGATATGGACAAGGTATCCCCTGGCGCAACCGACATCCAGCACTTGCTGCGGTTTAAACAGCCCGACTAATGCTTTGGCTATCACGCTGAAATAGGGGCGCATTTTAGCAAATGAATATTCCCGATAATACTTGTCGAAATAGTGTTCATCGTAATACAATGTATTTCTCCTTAATCTCTCGCCCGAAGCTGGCCGCATCCGGCGTGGATGTCGAGCCCCCTCCTCAGCCGGATGGTACTCGAGATGTGATGGCGGGTAAGAGTCTCATGGAAGGCTTGAATCCGGGCTCGGTGAGGGGGCTTAAACTCTGCAGTGGGGTTGACCGGGATGAGATTAACGTGGCAATTGAGCCCTCGCAGGAGATTGGCCAGCTCGATGGCAAGCGGCACGGAGTCGTTGACGCTGCGTATGAGGGTATATTCGAAAGTGATCCGGCGACGGGTGGCCTCAACGTAACTCCGGCAAGCCGGGATAAGCACCTCTAGGGGATACATCCTGTTGGGGGGTGACAGGACGTCGCGGAGCTCGTTGTTGGGGGCATGCAGGGAGACCGCCAGCCCCACCTGCAGCTTTTTCCGGCTCAGTTTCTTGATGGCGGAGGGAATCCCAATCGTCGAGATGGTCAGGTGTCTCGCTCCCAGCCCGAAGAGTCCCGGAGAGGTCAGATTCTCCACCGCTCGCCAGACGGCTTCAAAATTGACCAGTGGCTCTCCCATGCCCATAAAGACCACGTTAGTGACTGCCCCGCCTTCTGCCTGGAGACAGCGGGAGAAGAAAAGAACCTGATCGGTGATCTCGGCGGGGGTCAGGTTGCGCTCGAAGCCGCTGGCCCCGGTGGCGCAGAGGGGGCAGCCGAAGGCACAACCGACCTGAGAGGAGACGCAAACGGTGCGTCGTTTATCATACATCATCAGGACGGATTCGATGGTGTTCCCGTCACTGAGGCGGAAGAGCACCTTGGTGCTGCTGCCGTCGCGGGAGGTCGCCTCGGTTACCGGAAATATGGATTGAAAAGAGAACTCTGAATCCAGACTTTCCCGCAGCTTCGGGGGCAGATTGCTCATGGCAGAGAAATCGCTGATCGGCTTGCGATAGACCCAGTCAAGTATCTGCCTGGCGCGGTATTGGGGCTCTCCCCAGTCGGAGAGGACGTCCCTGAGGTCATTTAATGAGAGCTCAGTTATAGCGATCTCAGGCAATTCAAAACCCCAACCAGTATGCCCCGCCGGGAGGGAGAACCTCGAACGGCTCGCCGCCAAGCTTGGCGGCGAGGCAGGCGCCGAGCCCCGCAATCGGGACGCGCATCTGCCTCATCGAGTCTCGGTCCCGAATGGTGACTTGATTGTCCTCCAGCGACTGGAAATCAACTGTAACGCAGAAGGGTGTCCCAATCTCATCCTGCCGCCGGTATCTCCGCCCGATGCTTTGGGCATCATCGTATTGCACCATCCAGTGCCGGCGCAGATTCTCATAGACCTCTTTAGCTAATGGCACCAGCTTTTCGCTACGGCTCAGCGGCAGCATCGCCACCTTGATCGGAGCCAGGGCCGGATGAAGGTGCAGCACCACCCGAAGATCTCCCTTATCATCGAGTTCCTCCGCATAGGCATCGGCGAGAAAGGCTAGGGCAGAGCGATCCACCCCCGCCGAAGGCTCGATCACATAGGGGGTGTAGCGTTCCTGGGATTGATCATCGAAGTAGCTCATGTTCTCGCCGCTGTGATTGGCGTGCTGTCGGAGATCGAAATCGGTGCGGTTGGCGACCCCCTCCAGCTCCGACCAGCCAAATGGGAAAAGGTATTCGATATCGGTGCAACTGCGAGCATAATGCGCCAGCTCATCCTTAGAATGCTCTCTGAGGTGCAGGTTTTCCTCTCTGATCCCCAGGTTGATATACCAGTTGAAGCGCTCCGTCACCCAGTGATTGAACCATTGCTCGTCGGTGCCGGGCTTGACGAAGTACTCGATCTCCATCTGCTCGAACTCTCTGGTGCGGAAGGTGAAATTGCCCGGGGTGATCTCGTTGCGGAATGCCTTGCCTATCTGGGCGATGCCGAAGGGGAGTTTCTTGCGGGTGGAGTTGAGCACATTCTGAAAGTTAACGAAGATGCCCTGCGCCGTCTCCGGTCTGAGGTAGGTGATCTGGGACGTAGCACGGACCGGACCCAGAAAGGTCTCCAGCATCAGGCTGGCCGGAGCAGGTTCCGACAGCTCTCCGCCACACTCCGGACATCGGACAGTCTCCCCCATTTGATCCATCCGCCAATTGCGGCCGCAGGCCAGGCAGGTGGAGAAGGGGTCGGAAAACCCGGCAACATGGCCGCTCGCCTCCCACACGCGTGGATGCATCAGGATGCTGGCATCGATTCCCACCGTGTCATCCCGCTGGCGGACGACTGATTGCCACCAGGCAGCCTTGACATTGTTTTTCAGTTCCACCCCCAGCGGGCCGTAGTCCCAGCAGGAAGCCAGTCCGCCGTATATCTCGCTCGACTGAAAGATGAAGCCCCGCCGCTTACACAGCGAGACGAGCTTCTCCATGGTCAATTTCTCAGGCATCGCTTTAGTCACTGTGAGTTCCTCCCATTCAAGATTAGCAGTTTTTGCCAGGGGTGTCAAAGGGAGCGATGCCAATTGCAAAGGCGACTGCCTGTGGCTATAATAAGACACGATGGCTAATCGATATCGAACCCACAATTGCAGCGAAGCAGGGAGGCATATCGGGCGGGGGATCAGCGTGGCCGGCTGGGTCAACCGCCGGCGTGACCACGGCGGACTGATCTTCATTGACCTGCGTGATCGAAGCGGGCTTCTCCAGGTGGTATTTAATCCCCAGGTCACCGCGGAGGCTCACCGGATCGCTACGGAGATGCGCCCTGAATACGTGGTCCGGATAACCGGCGACGTCGCCAGACGTCCCGCCGGCACCGAGAATCCCGGAATTCCCACCGGCGAAGTCGAGCTCATCGCCCGGGAGGCGGAGATTCTCAATGCCTCCAGACCAATGCCCTTTCCGATGAGTGACGAATCCGGGATTGACGAGAGCGTTCGGCTGAAGTATCGCTATCTCGATCTCAGGCGTCCGCAGATGCAGCAGAATATGATGCTGCGCCACCGGGTGATCAAGTTCATCCGCGACTTCCTCGATGCCAGGGGATTCATCGAGATCGAAACCCCGATACTGCTTAAGAGCACTCCGGAGGGAGCACGCGACTATCTGGTGCCCAGCCGCCTCTATCCCGGCAAGTTCTATGCCCTGCCCCAGTCGCCACAGCAACTGAAACAACTGCTGATGGTCTCCGGATTTGAGAAATACTATCAGATCGCGCGGTGCTTCCGCGACGAGGACCAGCGCGCCGACCGTCAGCCGGAGTTCACTCAGCTCGATCTGGAGATGAGCTTCGTTGATGAAGAGAATGTCCTGGATCTGATGGAGGAGCTTTTCACCTCGCTGATGGCAGAGCTAAAGCCGGAGATCAGGATCGTGAAGCCATTCCCCCGCCTTTCGTACCACGAGGTGATCGAGCGTTTTGGCACCGATAAGCCCGATCTTCGCTTCGGATTGGAGCTGGCGGACATCTCTGATATCGTGGCGGACTCTGAATTTGGGGTGTTCCGAACGGCGATCGCCGGGGGTGGCATCGTGAAGGGATTCGCTGCGCCTGGCTGTGCTGACTACTCCAGAAAGCAACAGGCGGAGCTGGTGGAGTTCGCCAGAGCTCGTGGAGGGAAGGGATTGGTCTCTATGGCTATAGAGGGGTCGCTAGATGATCTTACCTTAGATAAGGTGCACTCGCCAGTAACCAGGTTCTTCACCATCGACCAGGTGCGGGAGATGGTGAAGCGTCTCCATGCCGGGCCGGGCGACCTGCTTCTTTTCGCCGCTGATAAGGCTGAAGTGGTCAACACCGTCCTCAGTCAACTCCGCCTGGAGATGGCGAATAGGCTGGGGTTGACTGATCCCAACCTGATGGTCTTTGCCTTCATTCAGGATCATCCCCTGATGGAATGGAACCAGGAGGGTAATCGCTGGGATTCGATGCATCATCCCTTTACCGCGCCCTATGATGAGGATATCCCCCTGCTCGACACCGATCCCGGTAGGGTAAGGGCCAGGCACTACGATTTCGTTTGCAACGGCTATGAACTCTCCAGCGGCTCGATCCGGATTCACGATAGCCGGATTCAAGAGAAGATATTCTCGCTTCTGGGCTACTCCGACGAAGAGATCCGGGAACGGTTCGGCCATCTCCTGGAGGCGCTGGAATTTGGCGCGCCGCCTCATGGCGGCATCGCCCCGGGCATCGATCGTCTTGTAATGCTGCTGGCCGGAGAGGATAACATCAGAGAGGTGATCGCCTTCCCCAAGACCAAGAGCGCCACTGACCTGATGACCAATGCCCCCGACGCTGTCTCCGAGGATCAACTACGGGAGTTGCATCTGAGGCTACGAGCTCATTGATAGGGGATGCCAGGCGTGTTAGCATATTACTGCCCAATACCTCGCAGCACCTTGCCGTGAATCAAACTCTCATAGCCGGCTACCCACCAGCGAACCGTGACAAAGGAAGTGAGGAGGTTTCAAGATGCCGGCGCATGAATACGAGAGTATGTAATCCAGAAAGGGATACCTTTCCCCGTCCTGTTGGATACAGAGACTGAAGTGGCCAACCTGTATCAGGTGAGGGGAATTCCTGCCACATTCTTGATCGATCGGCAGGGCATCATTCAAGAGGTGAGAATCGGGGCCTTCCGAAACGCCGCCGATGTGGCCGCCAGCGTGGAGAAGATCATTGAGAAGTAGCCGGCGTGAGTCTGGGGTCAGCCCTTGACCTGGGGACTTTTCTTCGCTTCATGCGATGCTGCTGTTATGGTCTTGGGGACGGTTGCAGCGCGATCCAAAGTCAAGACCTGACCCCCTAGTTCTTATTCAATGGCGAAGACTACCTGCACATTGATGATGATCTCCTGCTCCCCGGGCATGATAGGGGTAACCGGGGCAACTTCCATGTCCATCGCCATTCGAGGCGGCATTGGCATCGGTGGGAAGTGAGCCATACCCTCGCTGATGAAGGTAGGCTTTCCCAGGGTCACGCCGGCAAGCTGCGCCAGTTGCTTCGCCTTTGCCCTGGCATCGGCAAAAGCCTTCTCGCGTGCCTGCTCCTGGTGCGCGGTGGGGTCTTCCACAGTGAAGCCAATCCCGTGGATTCTGATGAGATCGCCTCCAGCTTCGACCACGGCATCGATAATCAAGCCAACCTCATCCAGTGCCCTGATCCTGGCACTCACCATGTTGCTCACCAGGTAGCCGGTCAGTTCACGTTCACCTGTCACTCTGTCCCAATCCCACACCTGAGAGATGCTGAAGCGGAAGGTTTGGATGTCCTCCTCCGCCACACCGTGCGCCTCCAGCGCAGCTATAACCGCCTCCATGGATTGAGCCGCCCGGCTCATTGCCTCTGCCACCGTATCCGCCTGAGCTTCGATGCCCAGCCTGAGAGCGGCGATGTCCGGGGTAACCGACACCTTGCCCTGGCCGCTCACCCAGATTCCCTTCTGCTGGGTGTTACCTGTATCTGCTGCTAACGCTGTTTCAACTCCCCTCTCGACAGCGGCGCATCCCGCTACACCGAGCAGGGCAATTGCCACGACCAGACTAGTTACGATCAACCAACCTTTCCTCATTCTGTTCCTCCTATTTTGAATCTCCGGTTCAGCGTAATCCTTGCGGGGTCACTCCCCTCCTGAACGCTGACTACTGATAGCTGACATCTGATCACATTGCCAGCACCTCCCAGGTGAGCGGAGTGAGCATCCTCACATGCGAACAACCTGTCTCACCTGCTCACCTCTATCCAAACAGGCTCAGTACGGATAAGATCACAAATGCCGGAACGAGTACGCACACCGTTAAGAATTCGGGTTCTTCACCAAATTTGGTAGTAAAGAATGATCCTCACTGGCCGTACCTTCAGTTCTTTGAAAAACTAATACCAGTAACAATGTGAACGACCTTTGCACCCAATGTGAGCATAACAAGTCTCAATGTGCGGTGCAACTATTTTTCATGATTCGGTGGTCTGCTCGCCAGAGTCGAGTCTTCGACCTCAGGCGGATGAGGGTTTATTCCCTGTGTCCTGGTAAACATGGTAAGCAGGATTGCACTCAAGCCCCCCCGACCATTGCCGAAGCCGTAATTGATGATCAACGGTTATTATACCGGGGTAGAGGGGTTGGTAACCGTATGGGTGACGCTACCGATCACAGGGCAACCTGAAACTTACCGTCGTTGTCTCGTCTCTCAGCACTACAACGTCAGAGGCAAAATCACTCTGGAATCGGGGCGGTGCCGATGCTATCATTTGATAGGTGCCAACTTGTATCCTGATATTGAAGTGTCCAGTGGGATCGGTAAATGCATAACCGATAGTATGCCCAATGACCAGACACGAGGCATCCACAAACGCTCCCTCTATCGGAGTGCCATGAACGTCGGTTACAAGGCCAGTAATATAGCCTGCTGGTGCTCGCTCCAGGGTGAAATTCATCGTTGTCGTCTCACCTTCAGTAACTACTATTCCGGAGACCTCCTCACGGGAGAAACCGAGTGCCCATATCCTCATATCGTAAACAGCAACATCTACCTTCATCTTGAAGTATCCCGCCTCATCGGTTATCGTTGCCCAGCCAATCCCCCTGTCCTGTTTCCGAGCACTCACGTTTGCTCGTTCTGCTATTGAAACACCCCTTATTTCAGCGTCCCTCAGAGGATGGGTTGGTGAGACGATAGGCATGATGGGAACTCCCGTAGTGTCGGTCACGAAACCGGCAATATAGCGTGCTCAGGGGCGAGCTTAATCAGCCAGAAGTCGCTCTTTCCTGCGCCAAAGGAGTTTGTTGTCCCGGCAATGATGAAGCCGCCGCAGGCAGTCTGCTGGACGGAGGATCCCCCCTCCCTCTCCCTTCCCCCAAAGGTCCGGCTCCATTCTTTATCCCCCTCCTGGTCGGTCTTGATCAGCCAGAGGTCACTCTTTCCTGCGCCAAAGGACTCTGTGCTTGCGACAATAATGAAACCCCCGTCTCTGGTCTGCTGGACTGAGGGCAAGCCCTCACTGCCCCCCCCCCCAAAGCTCCGGCTCCATTCTTTATTCCCCTCCTGGTCGGTCTTGATCAGCCAGAGGTCACTCCGCCCTATAAAAGGCGGATATACCTGTGCAGCAATGATGAACCCACCATCTCTGGTTTGCTGGACTGAATGACCGGTCTCACCACCCCCTCGATCAAATGTCCGGCACCATTCCTTGTCCCCGTGCTCGTCGGTCCTGATCAGCCAGAGATCACCGTATCGCGGGCCTCCGCGATATAGCGTGCCAGTAATAATGAAACCACCGTCTAGAGTCTCCCGGACCGACCATCCGTGATCAGTAATTCTTCCGCCAAAGGTGCGGCTCCATTCTTTATTCCCCTTCTCATCACTCTTGACCAGCCAGATATCGTAATCAAACTCTCCTGCTCCCTCTCTCCATCCGACAATAATGAAACCCCCGTCTCTGGTCTGCTGAACTGATTGTGCAACAGACCTCTCGCGTCCCCCAAAGGTCCGGCTCCACTCTTTATCCGGTGGGGGAAAGGGACCGGGAGGAGCTGGTCCTGGTTCTCGTTGGAGATAAAGTGGTGGACAGCCCACAGCCACCAGACTCACCACTAGCAACGCTAGTATTGCCACCGAAAGTTCCTTCTTCACTTTTTCCTCCTTCCCGCCAATTACCCGCTGAGGGGAAGGGTGCCTCTGAGAAGACAGCCCTCCTCCCAGCGCTCGTCAAGCGGCTCTTTGCGCCTGAACGGGTATCAATTATCGGTATCGCTAATGCGAATCAGGCGGAGGACCAGGTACGGGACGCCAGGCGCGTTAAGGGCATCCCAGCAGAGCCACCTATTGTCGTCACCCGTATTTGAATCGGTGACTATTACATACTGGCTCAAGCCAAACCAGCCCCATCCCTTTACAGCAACCCAGTGCGCTGCCTTTTCCATTGGTTCGCCCGGCTTCTTATAAACGTACATCCACCCCAATAACCCTAGTGGCCAGTCGTTGCCTATATCGCTCATTATATCCGAAAAGGTCCAGCGATAGTCCCAGGTAAAATCCTCGCCGCGAGAGGCACCATAATTCACGAACCCCGGGCCGTAGTCCCCCGGGAAGGTCCATCCTGGAGGAAACGATAACGTCTGCATGTAGTGTTCAAGCCACGCATACATGTTCGCTTCATCTTCCTCTCCGGGTTCAGGGCCATGCAGACCCCCATCGCCGTCGGCATCCCTTTTCCATACGCCAATGGACACCGCGGACATAGGCCCACACCAACCCCTAATGACTTCGTTCTCACGCAATGGATGGGGAAGACGCGCAAGCTCATCCCACTCTTGCATTAGATGTGCGTCGCGTATCAGCACCTGGCCCCAGTCCCATAAAGGCTCCCAGTAGGCCGACCCAAGCAACGACTGCCTGGTTGCTGCCTTGGCAGCCCTATACTGCACCGGGCAGGGCATAGCGAAGGGCAGGGCACGCACGTTTGGTGCCGTCAGAGAGTGGCCGGTAATTAGATTTATTCCCGCTACCCTGCCTTCAACCTCCCATACTGCGTAAAAGCCCTGCAAGACGTTGAGAAGCAGCAGCCTTGCTTCACCAAGGCTTTCTTCGCCTATTTGCAAACCGTGCTCCTCTCTCAAGATGGCGCTAACTTCACTGGCGGAGGGCACGGGAAAGAGTGGAGATTTTCCAGCTTCGAGTATTGGAAAGCCGTATGCCGAGCTGCCGACAAGAACGCGGCCTACGATCTTCCCGTTCCTTTCGATGGCGAACATATAGGCTATTACCTCACCTTTTGGGTTATGGAAGGCTTGCGGCGATGTCAAACGAGCGCCCTGCCATTCTGACATCTCTGGATCAATGACAGCGACCTCGTCAACCCAGGCTTGAGCTCTTCTTTGAGCCCGCTCAACCTCGCTTTCTCCTGGGGGAACAGGCGCTATCCCTTCAACTGGGGGGACAGGCTCCGAATCCGCCATGCTCGCACCTACGAACGACCCCTGTGCTATTGCGGCCTGGGGACCGGCTATTAGCACCAGAGCCGTAACAACCAGGATGGCACCTCCCGCTAATCCATGCTTCTTTTATTGAGGGACTCTCCCTCAGCTTTTCGGTGAAGGAAGGATTCCTTCACCCCCATTTATCCGAAACCATATTCAATTGTGTTGTCCCATCTGCACCTCCTCTTATAGCGATGGAAGATTGCCTCAAAGGCGTCTGCCTTGCCGGCTTGCCATTGCTCGATCAGATCCATCACCTAGTAAACGCTTTGGGGAGCAAAAAAGTTCATTTCGGGTGTGCCTGGGATTTTTTGATATTGGCCGGGTTCTCAGCTACGGTAAGGATTTAGGCCTGCTTGGAACATCCGTTTGAATACATCCATTCTTGCGTTGGGCGATGCATCTGGAACTGGCTCGGGGCAACTATCAACTGCCGCTCAGGGAGATGGGGTCAATGTGAGTCTGGCAACGACCTACTGCTCAGGTGCGAGCTTAATCAGCCAGAAATCATCCTTTCCTGCGCCAAAGGAGCGTGTCATTCCGGCAATGATAAACCCACCGCAGGCAGTCTGCTTGACCGAGCGTGCGTTGTCAAACTCGCGTAGCGTACCAAAAGTCTTCGTCCACTGCAAATTTCCGTAAGGATCGGTCCTAACCACCCAGATATCTGTGATTGGTGTTACTGGGGGTACGCCCAGTGGGACTGGTCTAACATATGCTTTCGTTGTGTCGCCGGCAACGATGAAACCCCCGTCCGTGGTCTGCCAGACCGACGATGCCCAGTCGCCCTCGGAGGAGCCGAAGGCCTGGCTCCATTGTTTATTTCCCTCAGGATCGGTCTTGATCAGCCAGACATCATCCTTTCCTGCGCCAAAGGATGCTGTTCTTCCGGCAATAATGAAACCGCCACAGGCAGTTTGCTCGACGGAGGCGC
>JALPXQ010000100.1 GCA_023271515.1 Dehalococcoidia bacterium
ACGCTTTCGCCAATTATGGAGATCTAGGGGCCCCTTACCCGCCTTGCCAAGAATTTTATGATGCAGGTGTTTTCCCCGAACATGCGCAAATAGACCCTGCTAAAGCAGCGTTTTACAAGGAAGATCCATAGAAATTACTGAGAGAGCTCACAAGATCAAGTCTCTCTCCATTGAAGCCTTTGAGCTATATAAAGCAACAAAGCAAGTGTGAACAAAACAACAACGCCCCAATGCAGCATGGAGTCGCGGCTGGAGAGTTCTACCATCCCCATTGCTCCCTTAATCAACTGAGCGACATGGGTTGTTGGGAAAACATACGTGATCCATCGATACCCCACCGGGATAAACTCTATCGGGTAATACACTGGAGGCAGAAGAGTAAGCCCCATCGCTATCAGATTCGAAACAGGAGTGATGATCGCAATACTTTCAACATGGCTGGCTAGTGCAAAGCCGATGACGCATGAGACAAGCCATGTCAGGAGCAAGAGCACTAAAACCCTTGGGATTAAAGCCGGTGCCAGAGTCCATACCCCTACCATAACTGAAAGGATCAAGGCCCAGCCAGGAAGAGCGTAGAGGAGTGAGCGAACACCGGTACCCATCATATACGTGAATGGGTGAATCGGGGAAGCAACAACCATGTCTTGCATTTTGAGGACCTTGTAGAACACAACGCTTTGCGGCAATGTGCTGACACCGCTGGAGACTGCCAAGGCAACCATCCAACCCACCAAAATATGTTGGCTCAGTTCCCCTCCCCCCAGCCTCCAAAACACGAAGAGCAAAAGGAGCGGCATCAGGGATTGGGGAGCATACCAGAACAGATATAGCTTTCTGAAACGCGCAACAGCGTAAACTTGGCAAATCCATCTCATCTCTTTCCTCCAACTATCTCGAGATAGTAATCCTCCAAGGTTATTGGGCCTACCAAGAAAGACTTCCCTTGCCGCGTCAGATGGTCGACCAATGGATGCAAGCAGCTCGAACTGTTCGGGTACACGATCACCTTCCCAGCCACCTCCCTGGTATTGCCGAACTCCTTGAGAGAATTGACAAACGATCGGTGGCATATGCTCGTTAACAGAACTTTTTGGCTATAAGGCAGAGTCGCTATCAATCGCTGAGGGGAATCGACGGCTATCAACGTTCCATCATATAGCACAGCAACTCGATCCGAGATTATCTCTGCCTCCTCCATAGAATGGGTGGTGAGTAGTATGGTGGAGCTTGTCTTAAGTTGACCTATTATATCCCAAAGGTCTCGACGGGCGATTGGATCTAGCCCCACGGTTGGCTCGTCAAGGATCAAGATGGGGGCTCCACTGATCAAGGTCATTCCCAGCAACAGGCGTTGTCGTAGTCCACCGGAGAGCTCGCGGGCGATGCGATCCCTCATCTCCCACAATCCAAGGAGCTTCAGGATTTCCTCTGTTCGGCTTTTTGCTAGGCTGCGGCCCAGTCCTCGAGCCCATCCGTAGTAGAATATTTGTTGCCATGGCGTGCGGTCGGGGTCGGGCCTTGCTTCCTGGGAGATCACCCCAAGATAGGGCCGGACATGCTTTGGATACCGTATAGCGTCGATCCCAAGGATTTGAACTTCCCCGGAGGTGGGCAATAACTGAGTTGCCAAGATGCGTAACAGGGTCGTCTTGCCAGCCCCGTTGGGGCCTGCCACGCACAAGATCTCACCCTCGTGGACCTCAAGTTTGAGGCCACGTAGGGCGTGCGTTCCATCCTGGTAAGTCTTTCGCAGGTTCCTGACCTTGATTACCATGGAGGGGTTCATTGTCTCCCCTTACTCTTAGGAATCGCCCATGCGCCGCGGCGCACCACGTCGCATGAAAATTGCGTCGTTATATGCTATACTCTTGCCTGCCACGGGCTGCACAGAGGCCGGTGTTTCTCTGGTGCAAGAAGCCCGCTTAGGAATCTGAGCCCAGCACCTTTCAGCACCACGAACTGTCGCCCCCGATTGGGGAGCACGCAAGGGAGACTTGATCTTCATAAGGTGCTCAGCAGGCCGTGAGTCGAATGTCCATTGAGACAAAGAGGAGGCAAGAGCATGCGGGTGATGCACCCTACGTGTGCTGGGATTGATGTTCACAAGAGGGATGTTAAGGTTTGCGCTATCTTTGCACTTTGTATCCCTGGGCCTGGCCAGAGTCTTGCCCCTGCGCAGGCAGGGGGACAGGTCTGGCAAAGGTAAAAGTGTAAAGATAGTGATCTCCCTGCAATATGGTGCTGATCGGCAATCATTAGTCGAAAGATGCTTAACTGACTGGTTGATTTAGTTATACCATCTATTTTTCCTTTTGTCAATAGCTAGATTCTGGTGCGAAACTCTTGGAACCTTTAGTCCTTGTAATGCTTCAGTCGTTTCCGGACAAATCGATCCTGTTAAAATGTTAGACCCTCACACCAGCTGTTGTCAAGTTGGCCAGCCCATGTCTGTTCACCTCCTTTCGCCTGGCAGCCGCAGCCTTAAGCTTCCTCTCCCTCCCAGCCAGTAATGCTTTCGGGTTGCCCTTATAGTAATCCACCGGGCGAAGGTAGTTTAAGGCTGAGTGCAGCCGCTCCTCATTGTAATATCTCACCCACTGTCCCAAAAGCTCTCTTGCCTGATAGAAATCTTCCGCTTCCCTATCACCAAATCCCTCTTCGCGAACACTACGGTGGTAACGCTCCAATCTCCCATTAGATTCAGGGTGTCTTACCCTGATGGGGATCTCCTCCAGCTCAAAACGGCGTATCACCTCCCGCCATTCCTTGGTGATGAATTGAGAGCCATTATCCCTGACGATCCTGGGTCTAGCACCAGGCGCTTTCTCCAAAGCTATGGCCATAACCTCCGCCACTTCCCTTGTCCTCATAGATAAAGTAAGCTCCCAGTGGACGATGTAACGGCTGTAGGAATCAAGTATGTTCACCAGAAAGTACCAGCGCCCTTTCACCCACAGATACATTAGGTCCACATGCCATACTTCATTGGGGTAAGTTACTTCAGGAACTCTCTTACCTTGCCCCGGCTCAGGACGCTTCCAGCGATAGAGCAGATCATGCCTATCTAGAATCCTGTAGACTGCAGAAGGGGATAGATAAGCCACATCTTCATCTACCATCATCCAGGTGAGGCGGCGGTATCCCTCCTGTTGATGAGCTTTGGCATAAGTCAGCACGGCCTCCACCTCCTCCGGAAGGGCAGCCAGAGGAGACCGAGGCGTTATCACCCAGTCTCTCAGGCTCCCTTCCTTGTCCCTCCTCAGCCAATCATAGTATACTGAGCGAGTTAAGCCCAGCTTACCTAAGATCCAACTTAGGGGCTGTCCACTCTGTTCTTGAGTCTTCTTAACTTTACCCAGTAGCAACCTCTTCTCCTCTTCCGAATAGCGGCGATTAGATTTCATATTGAGAGTCCCCTTTTTAGAGTCAGGTTCTCGGCGGTAAGTTCCGCCACTACAGCTCTTAAGCGTGCGATCTCAGCCAGAAGTTGTTCCTCCCGCTTGCCATTCCTGGCTTTTCTTGCCCCATTGCGCAAAGCTTCCAGCGCCCCTTGCCGGGCAAGCCTTTCCCAGCGATAGAATTGAGTATGAGCGATCTGATGGCGACGGCAAACCTCGCTTATCGAGGCTCCTGATTGCCTCCCCTCCTCCACCACCCTTAGCTTTTCTTCAGCACTCAAGCGTCTTTGAATTCTCTCCATCTTGCTACCCCCTGCTGGTTATTATACCTGACTCTGAGCAGGGTCTAACATTTTTCTTCGAAGCTGGTTGTCCGACTTCCATTG
>JALPXQ010000101.1 GCA_023271515.1 Dehalococcoidia bacterium
CAAATGAAAGACATAATGGTCCACATATTTAACCACTACTTCGGCATGGATATTAGCCGTAAGAGCCCCAAAGAGTTGGTAGAGCTGGGGTATGCCATAGGCCATCAAAACCAACAGAAAGCGCTTCGCTTGTTCTGGTCTTACGCTGAGGAAAGGGGATTTGAACTCCCACTAGGAATATTGGACGTTCCCGCAGAGCCGAGGCAGGAGTTCATACCCCGTCCCGATGCTTATTACTGGTGGGAATTCATAGATCCGGAGAGGTGGTGCGATGAGTGGCTTACCCGGATGAAGAAGGAATTCCCCGACATTGATATAATGAGATTGACGCCGGAGGAAATGGACGATCTTCTCAATCCGCCCGCACCTCCGCTTCGCTTGATACCGATTGAGGAAAAGAAGCAGTGCCCCGGTGTTCATGCGGTATTCGGAAGGGCACGCACATATACTAGCGAAGCTGAGATAAGAGAGTGGTTAGATCGATTGTTTGAAGTAGTAGGAGGCGACCCTCCACTTTGCGGGCAACTGAGGTGTGCCTTTTTTGTACGCACATTGGCCGTTTCTGGCAGTGGCTACGTCACCGTAGACCTCGATGCGGACCGGGCGACAAGAGAAGAGGTGGTTAGGCTTGCACCGAAGATTTATGCGGTGATAACCCAGAGGGCAGAAGAACTTGGCATTGAAGATGTACCGGTTGCTTTTCGCCATACGAGGTTGGTCCGTCTCCCTTATAATTGCCGTAGCGGGGAGCCAGTTAGAATGGAAAAGATAATTCCACCACTGCCAGCGGCATGTTTTATGCGCTTTAAGCGCCAGGGGCTAGACTTCGAGATAATTCAACAACTGCTGATGGCGGATAGGGTTGAGATTGCCCCAGCCACAATGGAACCGCTAGTCCCAGAGGAAGTTCCACTACCAACTCCACGGGTAAGCTCTTCCAGCGCCGCACCGAAGCCGCCGGCACATCAGGAAAAAGACCGGCGCCCATAAGTGGTGGCCTGAAGATGCAGTTTGATCATGGCTACAGATGGTATTATTTTGTACGTAAGGATCGGGTCGTTCACCGGGAGTTACGCCCCTTTAGACCTATCGGGTCAACAGGATTCGCGGTTATCGATCCGATGCCGTGGCCATGGCCCGATGACGTAGACTACACTATCACGGGACATATGGGGCCCAGTGCGTGGATCTTTATCTGCCTTTACACCGAGCGCATTCTTGGTGAGGACATCACAGCCACAGATGTTAACGACCAAGTATTCCAGGCGTCAGTTGCACGCACAGAGAAAGCCGGGATGGTGGAGGCTGTGGCAACCGTTCCTGCTTACGCTGACGTTGCCCGGGTAGGGATTGATAATTGGCATGTTGAGCCAGATATCCTTTCGGTTGGTGGCAGGGAGGAGACGATAGTAAGTTGGAGAGATCCTGTGGTATATGAAGACGTGTGGGCATCTGGACGCGCTACCGGTGTTACCCACGGGTGGGTAGTGGAAAATTTAAAGTCAGTATTCTGTCCTGTTTTTGGTGCCCTGCAAAACCAGTTCAGAGCAAATCTTTGGAGCGCGGGGGCGACAGTGGTGGTCCTGTTTTCAGACGTTTGCCATTTGGCGAAGTACAGGTAGTGGGAGTGGTATGGGGAGCAGGAAAATGCCCTATATATGGCCTTGTGTATACGTACTTCTCGCCGATATCGGGAGTGAAAAAGGAACTACCAGGGTGGTATCCATACACAAGATGATTTTCCTGACGCGAAAAACACTTCAGCCCCTTTCGGGTGTAGGGGGGAACTAGAGATCGCTGATGTCTCACATCGAGAACCGAACCCAAAGGCCGCCCGTTCGAATCCAACCCCGGCTACCAAAATAGAAAGGCTGGCTCCAACACGTTGGGATCAGCCTGTTTGGGGTTATCGCAAAAAGGAAGTAAGGTGCCCTAACAACGCAACTTTTTGCTGTCCCTTTCGTTATATATTATGGAGGGGCAAATCTTGCTGATAAGGGATGTGAGAGCCAATGACAATAAGCTAACCGCGGTCAGATAATCTGCGAGTTCGTCCACACTCACAAAAAAGTGGGCAAAAAATAAGAAATGGAGGTAAACCAAAATGAAACTGAAGGGAATAAAAACTATCGCCTTACTTGCGGCCGCCATATTGCTGGTGATAGGCTCAGTGGCTGGAATAGCAGCCGCCGGTGCCGGGGATAGCGCTGGCGATGAGGAGTTCGAATGGAACTGGGACGCTTGCTATTGGTGGGGATGGGATGGCCTGGAGCTGCCCCTTTATCAGCGCAAGCAGGTAAGAGACATACTGGTTCTGATACTTGACACCTACTTCGGGATAGATATCTCTCGTATGACCTCAGAGGAAATGGATGAAGTAGGAAGGCTAATAGGCTACGACGGACAGGAGAAAGTACTCCGTCTCTTTGAGCATTATGCCCACAAGAAAGGGTTTGAAATGCCAGAACCACCTGAACCTCCTGCTCCCCTTCCTGTTGAGCCGGAGCCCTACTGGTGGGAGATAGTGGGAGATCCTGAGGGGGAGGTGGAGGCCATCATGAAGCAGGTCGCCGAGGCGAAGGGAATGTCTCCCGATGAGGTAAGGGAAAGGTTTGGCGAATTATTCCCCGGTGTGGATCTGTGGAGCATGACTTTTGGGGAATTTAGCGATTTCCTTAACAGCTTGCCCCAGCCCCCACTCAAATGGGAACCTGTCTGTTTTGAGGAGCTGAGGGAGCGTCCCCGCGTCATTGGCTTATTTGGAACGGTTCCTGAGTTCTCTACCCACCAGGAACTAGCAGAATTCAACCAGAAATTGGAAGAGGTATTAGCCGACGTAGTAGGTCCGTTGCTGCGGCAGCTATGCCGCTCGGAACGTCGGTTTGGGGTTGCTTTTGTTGCTGTCCCCGGAGGAGGCGCGATTAAGATAGGCGTACTCAGGGACCATCCTCGAGATGCGAAACAGGATGCAAAAGAGATGTATCAAATGATAGCCGAGAAGGCAGAGAGGCTCTTTGGAATCGAGAATGTGCCGGTAGTATTTATCAAAGGCATGGAACTTGTACTGGAAGAATACTCGCCTAGCCCCAGCTCTACTGGTTGGGAGGCGCCGTAGAACGAACCCTTCGCTGAGATACCTGGTGCAGTCAAGGTTACACCTGCTGGTGCCCCCGCGAGGTACTCAACGGCAAGCTTTGCCGTTCAGCGGTTGAGGTGGTATTGGCCCTGGGACCCGGACGAGGATTACATCATAACCGGCCACAAAGGACCGGGCGGAACGATAACTCCGATCAATATGCATATAAATCAGCCAACCCCGGCCCATGAAGCTGGGAGGGTAAGAGATAACGCAGGGAGGATTGCCTACGCTGACGCTGCGCGCGTGGGAATTTCGGATGCGAGGGTCCAACCCTACATACTCATCGGCGGGTCTCCAAGTCAACCCGTTCTGCGTCCCGTATTTGGCTCCGCAGATCCCCCACTCCCCCCACCCCAAATCGTGATCTGGATAAGCGCGGGGAGGACTGGTGTAACCTTCTCGGTGGACGTGCTAGAGCGTCGAACATTTACGAACAGCGGTCCCTATGAGGAGCTTCGCGATCAAGTTATAGTGAGACCACGGGTCCATCTTCCCGGGACAATGGGTGGAGATTCCGGGAGTCCGTACTGGCTCCCAGTATGGGATCCAGTAAGACGAATGCACGGAGCAAAGATACACGGACTTCACGTAGGCACTATACCCGTAAATGGTGTAGACTACGCAGATGGTGTAGAC
>JALPXQ010000102.1 GCA_023271515.1 Dehalococcoidia bacterium
GGGGATGAGCATCTATGGAGGGGTGGCGGCGATACATATAGAAGAGGATGCCGACAAGTTTGCCTGCCGGCAGGGGTTGTTTGTTTTGACAGGCAGTGGAGAGGGGCTGATCACGATGCTTAACTCCCCGGATTTCAAACCCAAGGACTTTGGGGAGGTTGGAGGTTGAAGGCTGAAGGGGGAGAGGGGAGGGACTCTAGACTTTCGACTCTCGACTCTTGACTCGCGAAGCGTGAACCGTGAACCCAGAACCCGCCCCGATGGAACATTTTGCCTACAGATTTCGTCTGTATTTATGGAGGGGCAAGAGGCTGAAAGCTAAACATGGCAACGGTTACAAGATAAGGAGTGAAGTGGAGACTAAAAGGTTTTCTGATACAGTTGCAGATGTGGCTATAGAGCGGACAACCTGGTTGCTCGCCGAGAGGATAGCCGATAGAGTGGTTAAGGCGCTTATGGAGGGCGGCTTTGACAAGCAGTTGGCTAACGCATTATTGGTGACCCTGAAAAGGGAGATGGAGACTGAAGAGTAAAGTTCTATGGAACATTTTGCCCGCAGATTTCGTCTGTATATATGGAGGGGCAAGAGGCGAAAGGCTAAAGGTGGAGTGGGGAGGGACTCTCGACTAAGAAAAGGAGGTGATAACCAAAACCTAAAACCAAAACTTAAAACCTAAAACCAAAACTTAAAACCTAAAACTAAAAAAAGAAAGGAGAAACATAGATGAAGACAAAACACAGAATACTTAGCGTACTGACCGTCCTGGCCCTGGTGGCCAGCCTGAGCGCGGTGATGGTTGCACCGGCGGGGGCGGCAGCGGCGACGCTTATCCTTACCCCCAACATCGGCCCGGCGGGCACCGAGGTAACCGTGACAGGAACTGGCTTCCCGGCCGACACCGACGGAACCCTGACGGCCGCTGGTGTGATTGACCCCGTATCCTTCAGGACCACCGCGGACGGTGAAATCCCGCCAAACACTACGGCCACCATACTGGCAGAGGCTCCTCTGGGAGAACATCACTTCACCGCTACCGTGGGTGACGTCTCCGACGATGCAACCTTTACGGTAACATTCCCCCTCACCCTGTCACCCGAGAGCGGCCTGCCGGGCACCCGTGTGACGGTGACAGGAGTAGTACCTAATATCGATGCCCCAGCTCCAGGAATTCTAACGGCAACACCCGCTGGTGTGATTGCCCCCGAACACTTCATGACCGGTGGCAGGGGGGAAATTGCCCTCATCGTGGAGATACTCGCCGGTGCTCGTGTAGGAGAGGCTACTTTCATCGCTACGGTGGGTCTCGACAAGGGCAGTGCAACCTTTACCGTAACGGCGCCTCAGCCTGCCATCACCCTTGCCCCAAGGAGCGGGCTCCCGGGTACTGAAGTGACCGTCACCGGGGTTAGATTTCCTGCTAATGCACCGGGGGTTCTGTCTGGGCCTGCCGGGGTCATTGCCCCGGTAACCTTCATGACCACCGCGGACGGTGCAATCCCCGCCACAACGGTCACCATACTGCCCGATGCTCCTGAGGGACGGCAGCCCCTCACCGCTACCGTGGGTGATGTCTCCGACGATGCACCCTTTACGGTGATCGCGATCCCCGTCCCGACCATTACCCTTGACCCAAATTCGGGCACGCGGGGCACGGAGGTGACGGTAACCGGTGAGAATTTTCCGACTGGTTCCCCCGGCATCATAACCGCCCCTGGCGTCATTGCGCCAGTAACCTTCGAGACCGATAGGCATGGTGCATTCTCCCGGGCGGTCACCATACTGGGAGGTGCTCCCTTCGGGCTGGCTACCATCACCGCTACCGTGGGCGTTGTCTCCGATGACGCGCTCTTCACGGTGACGCCTCCCCCGGCCCCGACGATTGGCCGTACTCCGACTGCGGGGGCGCGCGGCACTGTGGTGACGGTAACTGGCGCCAATTTTGCGCCTGACACCGGCGGGTTCATAGTGGCGCCTGGCGTCATTGAGCCAGCAATCTTCACGACCGAGGGGGATGGCACATTCTCCACCACGGTCACCATACTGGGAGGTGCTCCCTTCGGAGCAGCTACGATGACCGTTACTGTAGGCGTTGTCTCTCGTGATACCACCTTCACCGTCAGAGCACCGGCCATTACCGTCTCTCCAATCGGCGGAGTGCGCGGCGCTCAAGTCACGGTAGAGGGCGTAGGATTCCCGGTTGGGACGGCGGGCACCATAAGTGCCCCGGGCGTCATTGAGCCAATTAGTTTCACGACCACTGAGGCCGGCAAAATCCCGGCCACCATCGCTACCATACTGCTAGATGCCCCTCTCGGGCCGGCCACCTTTACCGCTACCGTTGACCCTCCCGGCCCCCCGCCCGCAGTCACCGCTGAGGCAACCTATACTGTAGGGATAACCCCCACCATCACCCTGTCCCCAACCATCGGCTTTGAGGGCACTGTGGTGACGGTGACCGGGTTTGGATTCCCGGCCGGGACGACTGCCACCATAACTGCGCCGGATGTGATTACGACGGTCCGCCCGACGACCGATGGTTGGGGCAGAATCCCAGCCACCACGGTTACCATACTGACGGGTGCCCCGGTGGGGTCGGCCACGATTACCGCTACCGTCGGCGATCTCTCGGCTACGGCCCAGTTCGTTGTCGCCGGCCCGGGAGTGCCGGTGATAGTGCCGGAGCCGGTGGTGCCGGTCCTCGAAGGACTGGAGGGCATCTGGGACCGGTTGGGCGAGGCCATCTGGCACTTCAGAGATGGCAGGTGGTTCCGGTTCCATACCGACCCGGCAATTCATGCCCTGATACCCGAGGACGAGCGTCTGACCGAGCTGGTAAGTGGTGAGGCCTACTGGATTTACCTTACCGAGGACGTCACTAACGAACTTATTGGCGGCGTGAGGCGCACCCTCAGGGCAGGCTGGCACAACATCGGCTGGGTTCTTTAGGCAAAAATCGGAGATGACCCCGATTTAACATCGGGGTCATCCCCATATCAGAGTGGTGCCTAAGAGAATCTTAAAAAGGAGGGATGAATGTCTAAACTGAAAGTTTTAGTTGCGGTGATGGCAGTGATAGCGTTGCTGCTTCCCACCACCGCCTTTGCCATGGGGGAGCCGCCGGTGACCTTTGTGGGCACGGCATACCTGGATAACGAGCCCGCCGCCTTCGCGACTGTTACTGCCTGGATAGAGGGGGTAGAAGCAGGTAGGGCCATCACCAGGGCTGATGGGTCCTTTCACATTAACGTTGAGGAGAGGCCCGGCAACACCGTCTCGTTTAAGGTAGACGGCTTCCCCGCGCTTCCAACGCATAGCTGGGAGAACTGGAGGGCGGAGATGATGGGTAGGTACTTTACCCTTGATCTCCGTGCCGTCACTATACTAGAGGCGATTGAGCCGGTGGGTCTCATCCTCAGCCCGAGCGAAGGGCTGGCTACCACTGTCTCCGGAGTTGGCTTTACCCCCCTCTCGGCGATAACGGTTACCTTTGACGGAGAACCGGTCCCTACCGTTCCGGCGCCGATATATGCTGATATAGAGGGCAGGTTTATCGCCATGCTGGTGGCGCCCACCATTACGCCTGGCGGATACATGATTGGAGCCAGCGATGCTGTGGGCAGATCGGACCAGGCAGCCTTTACCGTTCCTGATCTCAGAGGCCCGGAGGGCCCAGAGGG
>JALPXQ010000103.1 GCA_023271515.1 Dehalococcoidia bacterium
TCACAATAATGCCGGGCCTTTCTTCCATAATTCTCAGGTTGTGAGCCAATATTGGCTCACACTCAGCTCCATTTGCTATCACGCAACCACCATCGAGGTCCACAGCCAGCTTGACATGAGTTGGGAATCCCGCTCCCCCTGCACCTACGATACCTGCCTCTCTTATCATTTCTAGCTTATTGTCTTTATCTCTCATTTCCACATACTCATCAGGCTGCTTTTCATAGGCCGCTATCTTTATACAGTCATCATCTATTTCCTCAACTATACCCTAAACACTGGAATGTGCGTTGGCACCCAGCCCCTGTGGTTCAGCGATAAGCTGACCCTTGCTGACCTCGTCACCGATTACAACCAGGGACCGATATGGCGAGTGACTATACTGATTCAGGACAATGATTACCTGCAAATTTCTCCTCTCTGACATCGCCGATATACTCCAGATTCCCGATGATCGCCACCAATTAATGGTGTCAACGTGTTATCTCTCAGCTATTCTGTCAAGATGACTGCTGTACGAAACAGAAAAAGGAACGGTTGCTCATGCCGATAATGATTTCGGTATGCTATCACTTGCCTAAATTCCAAAAAGTTTCTGAGGGAGCCAGAGAGCCAGCTGAGGGAAAAACATGACTAAGAGCACCCCAATCCACTGAAGCGCTATAAAGGGCAAAATGCAGCGGTAAATGTCTCCCAGAGTTATTTCGGGCGGAGCAACCCCCTTCATATAAAACAGGCAATAGCCAAAAGGAGGGGTGAGATAACCTATTTGGATGTTGACCATAAAAAGAACCCCAAACCATATCGGGTCGAAACCCAGATGGAGGAGAATTGGGAGATAAATAGGGATCGTTAGAGCCAGCATGGTTACCTCCTCCACAAAACATCCCAGAATGATGTAGCTCAACATCATGATAAAAATCAAACCGAGGGGTGATAATCCTAGTCCGAGCATCCACTCTTCTAGTACAGCTGAGGCTCCTAGTGCGATAAACACCGCGGAAAAACTCATAGCCCCGAAGATGATCCACATAACCATAGAGGTAACCGCAAGAGTTCTGTGGCATATCTCCTGCAATAAACTCCAGCTGAGTTTGCGCTTGATAGCAATACATCCTATAGCACCAAGAGCTCCTACAGCAGCAGACTCCATGGGCGCGGCGATCCCAAAAATAATCGACCCCAGTATGACAAAGATAAGACTAACAGGTAGAATCAGTCCCTTGGTTAAAACCACCTTCTTCTTAAATGATAGCCTTTCTTCGACGGGCAAAGGGGGGGCAAATTGCGGCTGGAGGTAGGACCTTACAGCTATGTAAATAATGTAGAAGATAGCTAGCATGAGGCCGGGCACGAGTCCCCCGGCAAATAACCATCCTATTGATGTCCCGGTTATCATACCATAAAGAATGAATACCACACTGGGAGGAATTAGTATCCCCAATCCGCCACCTGCCATGATTGTCCCCAAGCATAGAGACTTGTCGTAACCTTGCCTGAGCATCTGCGGGAGTGCAACGACTCCCATGACGACCACTCCTGCAGTGGTTACTCCTGATATAGCGGCGATCACAGTGCAAGCCAACACCGTGGCCATTGCTAGGCCACCCGGTAAAGGCCCCATCCAATGACGCAAGGCCTCATAGAGTTCCTCCCCCAACCCGCTTTTTTCCAAAGCGACCGCGATAAAGATAAATAGGGGCATGGCAACAAGCGGTAATGCTGTCATCCCGCCGAAGACGTTCGAGACAATCATCCCAATCATCCCTGGTCCCCCATAAATAAAGAGTGCTATCAGAGCACTAACCGCCATAGTAAAAGACTTAGGAAGACCCAGGAGCAAACCCCCTATCACAAGACCACTCAGAAGTAGTAAATAGAAAATGGGACTCACTTCAATCCCTCGCCTTCGCCATAGCAAGATTCCGAATATAATGAGCTGTTCCCTGAAGCAACATCAAGAAGGCTGCCACGGGTATAGTTGATTTGAGCGGGTATACAGGGGATCGCAGGGGAGAGAAAACTCTCTCCCTTACTGCTATGGAGCGTAGGGCAAAATCTATTCCTTCCACCAATATTGTTCCGAGCAACAACCAAAAAAGCAGCAGGCATAGTGAATCAAAAATTATCCGCCCCTTCCGAGAGAGGCGTTTGTAGATGAGGTCCATTCTGACATGCTCTCCGCGAAGGAAGACGTAAGCCCCCCCCAGCACCCCATACGCACCAAAGATGTGCATAGTAATCTCGTGAGCCCAGATAGTCGGGGCGTCAAATACATATCTAACGAACACTTCGTAACATAGCAGCCCCATCATAACCAGAGCCAGCGTACTTACGGCTTTCCCAACCCAATCATTCACAATATCGATTATCCGCAACATGTGCCCACCCTAACTTCAGTTCTATCGATTTGAACAGCAAGTGAGCGGTTGCTAGTATCTTCCAGCAACCGCTCACTCATGAGCTCTTATAGTAGCCCCGCCAATTCTGCTATCTCTGGATGCCACTCCTTGAGGAACTCTTCCAATATCTCTACCGCCTCCGTACTAGCCGGGTCCACGGCCAACGTATGCAATAAGCCAGCCGATACTGCCCTCCATTTGAGGTGGTCTTCATGGGTCCACTCTATTATCTCTACTCCCGCTGCCTCTACATATTCCCATGCTGCCTCGGCCTCTGCCTTATAGGCGAGTATCCCTCTGACATTGGCCGCCTTCACAGCCGAACTCACTATGGCCCTAAGATCATCAGGAAGTTCTCGCCATACGGCACCGTTTACAATGAAAAGCTCCGTCCCCGCTGGGAAGAAGGGTTGCCTAATCCAGTAGTTGCTGACCTCATGGAAGCCCAAAGCTATGGAACAAATCACATTCGCAAAGGTGATCGCATCGACAACGCCCCCGGCGAGAGCTGCGTAAATCTCTGGCCCTGGAAACCAGACTACGCTGGCTCCCAACTCAGCCATAGTATCTATTATCGGCCTGTCACCACTCCTTAACTTCAGTCCCTCAATATCCTCGATGCCGCGTATGGGGATTCTCGAACAGAGTACAATATCAAATATCCTCCATATTGGTGCGACTACGACTATGTCACCGTACCTGTACAGCTCCTCCTTCACCAACTCGAAGACTCGTCCATCGCGCTGTCTCATCACGTATTGGTATGTGTCCCAGAAGTTCGGGGTCAGACCCCACGTCGTAGCGATTAGTTCCAGCACAGGGATAATCCCCCCAAAGTAGCCAGGGTATATCATCATGGCCGGAGTGATACCCTCAGCTACAGCGTCTAACTGTTCCATGACCGGAACTACTGCCCCTGGTAGGGTCGGGGTCACTACTATACGTCCACCTGAGGCCTCAGTTATATAGTTCGATAGGTAAACCAGGTCATCCCATGCTATTCCGGCACCCGTCCAGGTCGATGGATACCAACGCCAAACCTTCTCTGGCTCTGGAGGTGGGGGAGCGACGTCGTTCACTGGATCTGGCGGCGGACATCCGGCAGCAACCATGCTGATAGCTAACAGCAGTGCCAACGAAATCAACAATATTCTGTTTTTCATTTCTCCTCTCCTCCTTCTAAGATTTTGTCAGATAGCACTTTCTGGTACTAGCATTACACCC
>JALPXQ010000104.1 GCA_023271515.1 Dehalococcoidia bacterium
AGGCAGCAACCGCCGCCTCTAGAGTGCCGTCACCATTGGCTTCGTCTATCTTCTCTGGCTTCGCGCCCATAAAGTTAGCACCCGCCCAAGCAGCACCTGCCTCCATACTCTCTATCTGCACCAGGGTGTGGTCAAAGGTGAACTTGGAGAACTGTGCTGACATGAGGCCACCACCCGCCTCCGGCGAGTCCATCATCACCTTCACGTCGAAGGTTTCGCCTGGCGCCACCGTTTCGGGATCCACCTCCACCCATATCCTGTGTTCGGGGCACTCCACCGGCCGTGATGCCAGGGCTGCAGCCGGGGCAAGGATCATAAGACCAGCCAGCACAATCCCCACTGCTCTACTAATTTTTTTCATCTGTTGTCCCCCCTGCTTTTTAGTAGTCATAGCCACCGTATCTCAATCTTCTCCTCCTCCTCGCCACCAGGAAATAGCCCAGCAGTCCGGCAAGGATACCACCACCAAGTAGGCCGCCGATGATGGGTATCCAGAGGTTTGATGTCAGGCCAGAAGCCCAGCCTCCAGCCAATGGCGCAAATCCCCTGCCCCGCTCCAGGCTCCCCGTCCAGCGGTCAAGCACGGTGCCGTCTTCAAGATATACCCTTAAGTCGAGGTAAGTGCCTGACAATAGCTCTCCAGCGGGTGTCAGGAAGGACCTGCCCTCATGGGGTGTCAGGGAAAACCTGAACTCACGCACGAAGCCGGGAACGATAGAGGACTGGGTTAACGGAGTAGAAGCAAAGCTCAGCTCGTTGCCTGCATGGTCTCTGAGGATTGCGTCCGCCTGCGCTTTATAGTGAAAATTGCCCGTGTTCTCGAACACAGCCACAATCTCCAGCGGCCGGCCTGAGAGCACCTCAGGAATGATGACGTCGGTGATGCTACCCGCTTTGGTCAGCTCTGTTCCGGTGACGGTAAGTACCACATGGCTGGCTATGGCCATGGCAATGCCAACACCCTCACCGTGAGCGAGGGGCTTGGTGCGAGTGTAAATAATGGCGTAACGGCCACCACTGCCAACCCCGTCGGGGAGATCTATAATTACCTCAATCTCCTGGGAACGACCCGGCTCCAGGTGAAATTCCGACGGCGAGATGCTGATAAACCTGCGGGCGGAATAAGCACTCTGGTCCTCATCTGGAGTAAGCGCCTGATAGCCGCCGGCCGGGCATTGCCCCAGCCCCTTCACCTCGACAACAATGTCCATCGGGGTGGCACCATCATTGCTCACCGTGATAGTATGGGTTTCACTTTCCCCCGGGGCAACCCGGGCCCTGAGCACAGGTGGACTAACACGAAGTCCCCCGGCAGCATAAACCGGCATGCTCCCGACCAGGGGCAGTGCCAGAAGCACTGCCGCAAGCAGAATAATTCCAACTTTCATCACGCCTCCTTTTTATTGCGTTAAGGGGGCTGGCCCTGGCCAGCCCCCTTAAGCCTCGCTCACACTGTGCCCGGAAAGGTCACTGTTTACCAGACCGGATATACAGTGAAGACCAGGGTGATGGTGTATTCGCCGGCAGCATCGGTGAATTCCACACGCTGCTGAAGGTGGCTGTTTACCGTCTCAGATCTTTCTCCCTCATGGAGGACACCGCCCTCGGTGAGGCAAACAGTGTTATTGGCATTGTTATTGGCATTGACCACCACCTTCATGGGTTGCTCCAACTGATCATCACCCCTGGTCATGTGCCCCAGCCCAGCCGCATCGCGCACCTGGAGCTGCCACCGGGTATTGCTGTCAATCTCAACCGGGACAGCTACGGTGTTGAGTTGTCCTCTCTCGGCGGGGATTTCCAGGGAAGCAGGCACGCTGATGGCGGCATAGGCAACCGGCACCTCGGCGATAACCTCGGTGGTAGCGTCACCCCAGAACCTCAGAGCGTGGACCTTAACCTCCAGTGAGTTGTTGATCTCCCTGGCCTCAACAACGTCATCGTTCCTGTCGGCTGAGACCTTGACCGTGTCGCTGCGGCCGGTGAGGGTGAAGGCCTCGGTAGTAACCTCGTGGGCGGCTCCAACACCTAATACTGGAACATAAGCGGTAGCCTTCTCAACACCGTCTATTGTGATGCTGGCGATGCTGGAACCGGCAGGAGCACCGCCCTCGTTCTTTATGGTGAACTCCACGAAGTAGCTCTCGCCTACTACTACCCCCTCGACTTCGCTGACGACGAGGTCGGCCAGGACCGGGACCTTGCCACGGGTAATCGTCATGGAGTTGTTGGTCTCATCGTCCTCAGCAACGAGGTTGCACTCATCAGCGATAACCGTGATGGTGTCGCCGGGAAGGGTGTAGTAGAAGGGACCAACAGTTTCCCTGTCGGTCCTACCCGCCTCCAGCCGACGCACCTCCCTTTCCACCACCTCAACGCCATCAATGACGATGCTGGCGATGCTGCGCCCGGCAGTAGCACCGCCCTGGTTCTCTATGGTGAACCTGACGTTGTACTTCTGGCCTACCGTTATCCAGAGGACCTCTACTTCGCTGACGATGAGGTCGGGCCCTTCTGGTGGTTTGTCAACGGTAATCGTCTTGGAGTTGTTGCCCTCGTTGGCCTCGGTAACGACGTTGTCCTTATCAGCGACGACCTTAATGGTGTCGTAGTCGGCGGTGAGGGTGAAGGCATCGGTAGTAACCTCGTGGGTCTTTCCGGCAGCTAATACTGGAATATCAGCGGTAGCCTTCTCTTCACCATCTATTACGATGCTGGCGGTGCTCTCAGCGGCAGGAGCATCACCCTCGTTCTTTATGGTGAAGGTTACGGTGTAGGTCTCGCCTACCTCTACCCATTCCGTAGAGACGTCGGTGACGACGAGGTCGGGCCGTACTGCCGCAAGGGTAGTCTCCAGCGAGTTGTTGCCCTCGTCCCACTCGGTAACGACTCCGAGACTATCAGCGACGACCTTAATGGTGTCGTAGTCGGCGGTGAGGGTGAAGGCATCGGTAGTAACCTCGTGAGTCTCTCCAGCAGCTAATACTGGAATATCAGCGGTAGCCGCCTCAGTACCATCTATTACGATGCTGGCGGTGCTGGCAGCGGCATCAAGATTACCCTGGTTCTTTATGGTGAAGGTGACGGTGTAGGTCTCGCCTACCTTTACCCATTCCGTAGAGACGTCGGTGACGACGAGGTCGGGCTGTGGTGGTGGCGGGCCCTCTACTACCACCTGGCCATCGGTCCTCCCGATATCGGCGTCCAGAATCTCCACAAGGTGGGCGTTCAGCATGTAGAGGTCACTAACCGTCAGTGGTACTGTGTGAGTCCCGGTTATGCCCTCTCTGGCCTTCATTTTGATGATGACGAACTCCTGCTCTCCATGTGGAGCCGGCCCCGCCCCGGGCAGAAAGAAGGCAGCAACCGCCGCCTCTAGAGTGCCGTCACCATTGGCTTCGTCTATCTTCTCTGGCTTCGCGCCCATAAAGTTAGCACCCGCCCAAGCAGCACCTGCCTCCATACTCTCTATCTGCACCAGGGTGTGGTCAAAGGTGAACTTGGAGAACTGTGCTGACATGAGGCCACCACCCGCCTCCGGCGAGT
>JALPXQ010000105.1 GCA_023271515.1 Dehalococcoidia bacterium
ATACTTGGGAAGGTTGAGTAAGGTGGATTTGGGACAAATGGGAGTAGCACTGGGCTACTATCAGGCAGCGGTCTGGACAACGGTGGATGCAGAGCTCTATCTGCCTGAGGAATGGTTTGATCAGTTTATTGGCTACAGCTCTCCGCCTCGGTGCGCGCCACATCACTGGATTCGTGGACGATGCCTTGAATGCCATGTTAAAGCTAGATGGGGTGAATGAAGCGTCGGTCTATATGGTCGTCGTAGGTATTCAGGGTGGCACAGCCAATCCCGATCAGCAACAGAAGGGGTAGGTACTATGGATACCGTAGTGGTAGTGAAGGATCTGCGCAGAGATTACATCATTTCTTCAGGCTTCTTAAAGAGGAAAACTCGACGCATTGAAGCTCTTAGGGGGATCGATCTTACGATTTACCGTGGTGAGTCGTTTGGAATTGTAGGTCCAAATGGTGCGGGGAAGACGACGCTGATTCGGATATTGACCACGACTCTCCTTCCCACTTCTGGGGAAGCTACGGTGCTTGGCTATGATGTATCAAGGCAGCCCCAGGAGATTCGCAAACGAATTGGGTTGCTATTTGGTGGGGAGAAGGGCCTCTATACGAGGCTCTCCGTATGGGACAATATGCGCTACTTTGCCAACCTTTATGGCATTCCCCGTCGCCAACAACACAGGCGGATCAAGGAACTCTTGACGATGGGGGGATTATCTGAAAGGATAGGCGACCGGGTTTCGACGCTTTCCCGAGGCATGCGACAGCGACTTCACATTGCTCGGGCTCTGCTGTCTGATCCAGACATCCTCTTCTTGGATGAGCCCACGATCGGCCTAGACCCGATCGGGGCACATGAATTTCGCAACGAGTTAAAGCGGCTTCACTCTATTGGCAAAACGCTGATTTTGACGACTCATTACATGTATGAGGCCGAATTGTTGTGTGACCGAGTCGCCATACTCAACGAGGGAAGGGTCGTAATGCTAGATGCTCCCGACCTAATACGCCGCTACGCTCACGACTTCTCGGTCATTGAAATTGAAGTCTTTGGCCCTGTCGATGGGATCGCCAAGGAATTATGCAAGGTATCGGGTGTTCTAGACATCACCACGGAAACACGTGATCAACGGACTTCCCTTCTTGTTCAAGTCAAGGATCCAAACCAGGTAATGCAACATTTACCTCCTTTGCTAGAAGGGATGAGAGTATATCACTTGGCTACTCGAGAACCTACACTTGAAGATGCCTACATAAGAATCATCTCCGCAAGTGAGTCAAAACCCCATGAATAGCTTTCTTATCTCAGCTGAGGTATATATTAAGCAATATGCTCTTACAGCGGGTGGTGGGATCACAATCCTCGTCCTACCCTTCTTATTCGCCCTTTTGATGGCGTCTTTGTTGCAGCATCGAATAGATCCTCAAAATGTCTCCTTTATCCTTGTAGGGGCAGGGATGGTGGGGATGTGGACACGAATGCTGGGCGGCAGTACTAATGCTCTTTGGAATGAGCGCATGATGGGAACCCTCCAAGTTCTTCTGGCAAGCCCCACTCCTTTGCAGACCATTGTTGCGGGAGGCCTGTTCGCTCAGGTGCTCATGGGGTTGACTGCCTTTCTCGTTGCCTATATGGGTGCTTTTACCACAATCCCCCTCCCCCTAATCACACCTAACTTCCCCGCACTTGCTCTCTCCATCATTACTGCTGTTGTTGGCATGCTAGCCATAGCTCTCCCTTTGGGTGCGATTATGAGTCTTTCCGAATCAATGATTCAGTGGTTTGATGGCTTGATCTATCCCGTGGTTATCTTAGGAGGATTCTTATTCCCCATTATATTGCTGCCTCCCTGGACCACCCCACTGAGCTACGCTCTGACCCCATACTGGGTAGCCTTGCTACTTCGTGAGGCTGTCAGTGGTGCTGAGATTTCGGCAATCTGGCCGATCTGCGGGGTGGTCCTGCTGCTGAGCCTTGGCTATGCCGCTGTCTCTCGGTGGCTTTTCCGAAGGGTCCTCTATCGTTTGAGAATGACGGGGAGCGTCTCGTTATAGGAGGTGATTGGCAACATGACCGCCTTCCAATTCTTAGAGAACTCCCTATTAGCCTATCGAGCGCTCTTCGTCTGGTTGAGACCGGAGAGCTATGTGGCCTTGAGGATCCTTTTCCCAACAGGGCAACTTTTGCTCTTCACGCTCTTGGGACGGTATGCCTTAGGGGAGGAGGCGATCCCGTTCTTCGTGACGGGCAATGCCGTCGTAGTCGTCGCCCTCAATGGCATCTATGGGGTGAGCATTGCTCTCACCCGAGAGCGGGTTGAGGGCCTACTCCCGCAATTATTGGCGAGCCCAGCCAATCGTACGCTCATGCTTCTATCGAAGGCATTTGTCCACGTGTTCGATGGCTTACTGACGGCGAGTTTCGTCCTCTTGTTGGGTTCTATCCTCTTCCACTTAGAGGTGGGCCAGGCGCACTGGTTGATGCTCCTCATCGCACTCCTGGTCGCCTCGTTCAGCGTAGCATCTTTTGGGCTGATAGTAGGCAGTCTTGTCCTTCTATGGCGGGATTCGGGACTCATGATGAACACCGTATACTTCGCGCTGCTCGTGGTCACCGGCGTGAATGTCCCACGACCTATGCTGCCGCCATGGGCTAATGTGATCGGCCAGTTTCTGCCGATCACTCGCAGCGTGGAGGTGGTCCGTGCTGCGATCCAAGGCGCATCTGTAGACCCTACACTCTTGATTCAAGAGCTTGGTTTAGGAGCATTATATTTGTCCTTGGGGGTTATGCTATCAAAGTGGATTGAGTTCCTATCGCGGCGGAGGGGCACATTAGAGATCCAATGAACGGAGTCTTAAGCCCAGGATCCAGTGTCTCGTAACCGTAATAGCTTGACTAAGACATATAGGTATATGGAAAAGCGAATTAAAGAACCAGACATTAAGCTCTCCTCAGAGGAAAGAATAGAATCGCTTCGCCTACTGCGTGGTCACAACACCCCCGAAAGATGGTTCTGCGAGTCAGCATCATTCTTGGTGCCGCTGAAGGGAAAGGCAACTCCTCTATAGCCAAGGGTCTTCATGCCTCCCGGCCCACGGTCATCCTTTGGAAAAGGAGATTTCTGGAGGAAAGGATTAAGGGTTTGGAAGATATCCCTAGACCAGGTTGCCCTTCTCCGATCAAAGAAGAGAAGGTTCAGGAGATTGTAGCTACTACCCTTAGCAAGCCAGACAATGCTACCCACTGGGGTACCCGCACCTTGGCAAAAGAGATGGGTGTCAGTCATATGACAATTAATCGTATCTGGAAGAGAACGAAGATTCAACCCCATCGGGTTAAGAGTTTAAAATATAGCTACGACCCGGAACTGTTTTCTAAGGTTATTGACATCGTGGGATTGTATTTGCATCCCCCTGAGAATGCACTGGTGCTCGCAGTAGACGAGAAGAGTCAGATTCAGCTTTTGGATCGGACACGACCTATGTTGCCACTTAGGCCGGGACAGGTGGAAAGGCATACCCACG
>JALPXQ010000106.1 GCA_023271515.1 Dehalococcoidia bacterium
TAATCATCCACCAGCCATCGTGGCAAGCGCAGAGATTCCTGCTCCTTTTTTCTTCCCAATCCTTTCCTTCTCACTCATCTCCAAACATCCTCTTTTCACTTACAGGAACCCCTTTCACTAATAAGATGCCTTTATCTCTTCCCGAAGAGGACATTTCTATCGAGCTACATAGAGGACATTATCATAAAGCTTTTAATCCCTCGCTTCAGAAACGAGCAGAATTACTTGTCTATCTTGCTCTCGCGTGCTAACCTGTTTTTGGCTTGGTAATCTTGCTATGAAGACACCTGAATAGTTGCGTTCCGCATAAAACCCCGAGCAACCCGGTTTTCCAGTATAAGGCATAAAGTATACACCTATGCACGTTTCGGTAACTAACAGTTGCCGAAATTGCGCAGTTGACTACCTCATCCCCTAGCCGTTATGATTATGACATAACCTCAGCCAGAAACGGTCAACTCCTGTTGGCGAGGAGGTTCATGCGTCAGTCATGCTCTTAATCGTGCCGCCGGAAAGTCTCACACGGAAGACATGAGTGCCAGCAGGGATCGCGGGCTCGTCTGGGTGGCGTCGGCACACGGGGCAAGACCGTGATCACCCATCTGCCGACGGAGAAAGATGGCAAGCTCTTGAGCAGCTCGGTGGCAGTCGTTTTCGGTTCCCACCTGCTCGCCCTGGGGATCGGAATCGTAGGAATAATTTTACTGGGAAGGGCCTTCGGTTTGCTGGGCTCCATCGGGGCGCAAAGGCCGCAGATAGAGATCGACGGAAATGTGGTCCGTGGAATACGCACAGCAATGGGAACCGTGGTTCGGACTTCTGTTCACTATGGTGGGCGATAGAGGACTTGAACCTCTGACCCCTTGCGTGTAAAGCAAGTGCTCTGGCCAACTGAGCTAATCGCCCCTCTGGCACGCCCGGCGGGACTTGAACCCGCGACCTCAGCCTCCGCAGGGCTGCGCTCTATCCATACTGAGCTACAGGCGCCCGTTTGAACTGGTCACTGGGCAAGAGGCCTCAGTCCCCTACCCACCCCCCGACTATTGACCAGTGACTCCTCCCCGCCTCCGTGAGGACAAGTCTGACTGATGACTGTAATGGTGCCGAAGGAGGGATTTGAACCCTCACGCCCTTAGGGGCACTGCGCCCTGAACGCAGCGCGTCTGCCATTCCGCCACTTCGGCCCGGCTATGCAATATCCAACATCATCAGGGGGATTCTCCCCCTGAAACCCCCTAAAAAGCGGTCGTGCCTGAGATGTTCAATGGGGCTTTGCCCCTATACGAAGGATAGGAATTATTGAAATTCCTATGCTTCAATTATAGCAATTGCCATATCGGAAATGCAACGGGGTGAACCCTGCAAACATGCCCTCGCGAACTTCTCCCTGAGAAGGCAGGGATGCAGGGAAAGAGGATGCGGAGACCAGGTCAAGTCCGACTAAAGGAGGACCACCGCCCAGATCAAGAAGGCCAGGGCAACGAGATACATCGCCAATGCTGAATAGCGCAGGAGCTGGTGGTGAAAGAAATCGGGCACTTCCCTCTTTATTCTCGCCCAGTAGCCAGGTAGAAACGGGCGGTACCAGGGTCCCCTTCCAAGAACCAGGCGGGACGGGTCTTTAGCCAGCATGGCTCTGCCGACTGTCCTGCGGAGAAGCGATGCCGATGTCAGGTCAACCACAGCAGCCAGAAAAATCAAGGACATGCCGATAGTGAACCTTACTATGCCTGTGGCAATGTCGGGGTATATGGTGGCTATGCTCCATAAGGCGATGAGGGAAACAGGTTGCTCGGCGACCTGTTGGGGTTCGATTACCGAAGATATGACCATTCCCAAGGTCTGGCTGGAGAAATGCCGCCGCTATGGATCCAGGAAAGTGGCCATGAGGGAGAAGGAATTTGGCATCTGGCTGCCTTACACCTGGCAGGATTATTATGATAACGTCAAGTCCTTCTGCCTGGGGATGAAGGCTCTGGGGCTGGAGAGAGGCGAGACCGTCGCTTTTATCGGGAGCAACCGTCCTCATGCCCTCTGGGCGGAGATGGCCGCTCTGTGCGCCGGGGCCATCCCCACCTGGCTCTTCAAGGACTCGCTCCTGGATGAGACAGAATACATTGTTAGGCATGCTGAGGCCCGGTTTTATATCGCTGAGGGGCAGGAGGAAGTAGACAAAGGGCTCTGGATCAGAGAACGCTGTCCCAAACTGGAGAGGATCATCTGGGAGGACCCCAAGGGCATGCGGTATTATAAAGACCCCGTGCTGATAAGCTACGGAGAGGTTCAGCAGATGGGGCAGGAATATGAAAGGGGGCATCCCGGTATTTTTGAGGAGATGATAGCTGAGGGTAAGGCTGATGACACCTGCCTTATCTTCTATACTTCAGGCACGACGGCCTTGCCGAAGGGTGCGGTACTCACCCACCGGAACATGCTGAGCATGGGCAGGAATCTCTTATGGGTTGACCCAGGTCGGCCGCAAATTCGCGCAGTCCGGAAACACTTAAGATTGGCTTTTTCGGGCTCACCCCTGGGCCTGCGGCCAGGGGCAGGTCTAACCTCTCCCTTAACCCTTAAAGGGAGAGGAACGTCATTTTCAAATCTTTCTGCAAAGAACTATAACTCGCTGCCTTCTATTTTATAGAGCCTGCCTTCCCCCTGCAGGTGATCGACGTACAATACGCCGTTGAGATGATCTATCTCATGTTCCAGGGTTTGCGCCAGGAGATCCTCAGCCTTCAGGCGGACTTCCTTACCGTGACGGTCACGTCCTTTTGCGGTAACCGAGACGGCACGCTTGATCTCCCCTCTGTACCCGGGGAGGCAGAGGCACCCCTCCATGACCTCCCTTTCGCCTGACCTCTTCACGATCTGGGGATTTATCAGGGCAAAGGGTTCTTCCTCCGGCAGCCCGATGACGATCACTCGCAGCAGCCTGCCGATCTGGGGGGCGGCAAGTCCGGCTCCATTGGCGTCTCGCATGGTCTCGATCATATCGTCGATGAGCTTCTGGATTGATCCATCGATGTTGCTGACGCGCTTTGATTTCTGGCGCAGAATGGGGTTTCCAAACGGCAGTATGGGCAATATGGCCATGGCAGTGATTACCTCGAACGACTGCCTCAATTATAAGTAGCGGGCGGTAGACTGTCAACTCAATTCAGGCCAGCCCCACAGGGTCGATATCCACACTCCAGCCCTGCGGGATGGGCACTTTGGAGATGATGGACATGGGATCGGGGCCTCGAATAATCAGTTGCCAGCGGTATCGGCCGCGGATCCGCTGGGCATGGGCGGGGGAGGGCCCTATCAAGGTAGTGCCGGCCAGCCCCTGAGAGTCTCTCTCCTCTCGTAAAAGAAGCATCATTCGTTCGGCCTCCTGCTGGCAGCGCTTAGGGTTAGTATGGGCATAAATCAGGCTTGCCAG
>JALPXQ010000107.1 GCA_023271515.1 Dehalococcoidia bacterium
ACTACCAATCTCATAGTTCCAGAGCAGTTTACCGGAGTAGTCGAATAGATAGACCTTCTTATCCCTGCTCCCAGCCGCCACATAGCCATCCCCGATCGCAACCGAGCTAACCCAATCACCAGCCTGATAGCTCCAGAGGAGATTAACCTTTGCGGAAGCTTTTCGAACTGGCTTGTCAACCTCTTGCTCTACTTTACCCTTTCTTCCGAATAACGAATCAAATAATCCCATTAGTCAAACACCTCTCCTACAGCCTCGTCCCACATTCGGGACAGAACTTATCATCCTTCTCTGCCTCCCGCTTGCATTCCGGGCATCTCCTGCTCATGCTGACCTGATCGGCGCCAGCACCGCCAATTTCCGACTTCACCATAACCACATCCCCATAGGTGTTTATCGAGCCACCCTGATCAGAGCCAACCCCACCAATCTTCGACTTCACCATAACCACATCGCCATAGAACTGCATCACCTGTTTTGGCGTTTCTCCCGCCTTTGCCTCCTTAAAGATTCGTCCTATCTCCCCTGGCTGCTTCATAAGCTCCAGAACACCTGTCTCAAGAACCTCCAACCACCTTTTCAGGCTTTGGCAAATACCATCCCTCACCGGAAGCTTTATCTCAGGGTCGTTCTGTATCTTATCGAGGCTTTCGCCCATCTCATGCATGTAATGACTGATATCTCCTCTTCGTATCTCGCGGGCGATATCTTGATTGGACTTGATCTGAAAGCTATTGTACTTCTCCAGACTCTGCACCAACTCTATCTCAGCCCGGCTGAACAGCTTCTCAGCCTCGGCAAATCTCTCTTCGTTCATCGAAAAGGTCGCTGCCAGCTTAAGTAGTGCCATATAAAAGCCTGCCATCGTTTTGCGGTGGACATCTCCGTAGAATGAGCCACATTCTCTATCCTCGTACTTGCCCAGGTTCTCCTTTATCTCAAACCAGAGCAATACCCTCTTTTCAACGTCCTTTGTTCTTAAGGTCTGCAGGTCGTTATTATTGACCCTCTCTACCGGCTCCTCCAATCTTTCGAGACATTTAAAATCTCCTTCCCGGTTCATGCGTTATCACCCCCGGCCTGCATGTTCAGTACCAACCCGACGCCCTCTATGTACCTGATGCGATACCCTTCCTTTTCCAGGTCGTAGAACGCCTTCTTCACCAGTGCCCGGTCCCCTTTCGTTTCTTCGGCGACGTCTTCCAGAACCACGTGGTCTGCGGTGGAGAATTTATCGGCAATGAAATTCTTCAACCGCTCAACCTTCTCCACATCGAATTCCGGCTTAAACAAATCCACGAACCTGGAAATATTGGCATCTGCGGGATTGTAAATTATCTCCCCCGTCGTAGGGTCCACCAGGCAGACCGAAACGTACCTGCTGACAAACCTGCGGTGAAAATCCTCAGACTGGTGATACTCCCGGATCTTCTCGCTAATCCCGGTCGGAGAGGCTATGCCGATAACGTGGAAGTAGTTACCCACTTCGGCATTATCAACGGATTTCGACAGAATGCCCGTAAACTCCTCCAGGCTGAGCGGCTCGGTATCGAAGCCCACTTCGGCATAAGCCTGCAGATGGTTGAAAACAATTGCCTCGACAACCACCTTCCTCTCACTCCCGGAGAATACGTGCTTCTTTTTGGTTATGGCATAGACCGACCTCTGGTTGCAGGGCATTTCGTTATCCATCTCCGCCTTTGACAGTATGCCGGCCAGCTCCTTCTCCATCCATTCCCGGTCACTGGACTTGGAATGCTCGGCCCACGAGCTGATTCTGTATTCCTTACCTTCTATTGGACTTGGGACGGTCAGCGGAAAGGTGGTTGCCTTTGTGTCAAACCTGCCTGTGTAGTTAAGCTCCACATACTTTGCCTCGGCTCTGGTCACAAATCTACTCTCCCTGGCTTTCTCCATGCCTCTCTTTATCTTCTCAAGTCTCTCATCCAGCTCCCTCTTCTTCTCCTCAAGTCGCTCTCTTTCGGTTTTTAGTTCTTCCTCTCTCTCTTTTAACTTTTCCTCCCTGCCTTCAAGTTCTTCTCGCTTCTCATCCGGCAGCTCCATAAACTCGGCAACCCCCGCCTGAAGAACATCCAATCTTCTCTTCATCGTCTCCTTGATCGCAAGCCTGACCGGAAGCTTTATCTCAGGGTTGTTCAACACCTTATCCAGGCTGCCCTCCATTTCGCGTATATAATCCCTTATATACTTGAGTGTAGCCTTGTCACCTCTTCTAATCTCGTTGATGACATCTTCCCTGGACTTAATATCAAAGATATTATACTTCTCCAGCTTCGTCACAACGTCTATTTCCGCCTGGGTGAAGAGTTTCCCACCCACAACCTCCTCTCGGTTCATAGAAAAGGTTGCCGCCAGCTTCAACTGAGCCATTATGAACCTGGCTATAGTACTCTGATGAATCTCCCCATCAAATTCCCCGCACTCCCCGTCTTCATACTTGCTCAAGTTTTTCTTTATCCTGGTCCAGAGCTGCACCCTCTCCTCGATACCCTCAGTCTTTAAGGTCTGCAGATCCTTATCGTTGACTTTCTTTGCCGGCTTGAGCAATTCGTTGACGCATTTGAGATCTCCTTCTTTCGTCATGTCTTGTTACCCTCCTAATTTAGTTGAATCCCTCCTTAGTTCTTCGTGGATAACAGTTGCTGCTTTACAACATCCTTTCACCTCGATAACAAGATTTTATCCTCTTGCCGGATCTTCTCAATCTAACGGTCATCTTGGGCTCTCCCTTTGCTTATTCGTAACCGCCTCTTCGTGAGATTCTTTCGACAGGATTACAGGACTGGCAACATTCTTGTAAGCATTCATCTGAAAACGGACAGTTAACAGGTGACGGCTGAACACTCACATAGGTAGAGGTGTGGATAATCACCAGGGGGCAACATGCGGGAGCTTTTGCGGGCAACCCTGTTTCTCAAGGAGTCGCCGCCAGAAGAAGCTCTTTGCCTGGCAGTCAAGCACTTCTTTCATTGGGCTTGCTCCACCGATGGCCGCTTACAGGCTCAATTATCGGGCCAGGAGCCGTACCAGTGATTAGCATTGTCAGGACGTGGCCTCATCAGTTTCATCTGTCTGGTTTGGTTTTCTATTATATACTGAACGACTATTGATAGGCAAGATCATTCCGAACGTACCTCCGAAACCTGATAAGGGAAAGGACTTTAGTGCGAGATCCCATTGATGCTGCGCTGAGGGATGTGTGAAGCAGGCTCTCCCCGCTCTACGAGGCGCTGGAAACACGAAAGCTTGACCTGGACGACCAGACTCCCAGAATCAAGCAACTAAGAGGTCGCCAAGATGAACTGCGGCGGGCACGGAATCAAACAGATGGGGAGATGGCGGCG
>JALPXQ010000108.1 GCA_023271515.1 Dehalococcoidia bacterium
TTCCTGACTGGCCTTCAGCTTCTCCACGGTGTCCTTCAACCGCTTTTCCAATTTCTTGCGCTCGGTAATATCCTCAAAGGTCTCCACCCCGGCTATGAGATTCCCCTCACCATCATAAACCGGGGCGGCGGTAAACAAAATGTACCTTTCCCCACCCCTTATTCGGAGCCATTTTTCCGCCTGGTAGCCATCCGGAACATACTTAGATTTGCTCCATTTGTCATAGCGCTGGTCAAGCTCATCGATTCTTCCATCCACAACTAAGTCAACTAAACAAGGGCGTTCCTCCTCATAGAAGGCCGTCCAATGCCTGTCGGTACCCCGCAGTTCTTCCTCCTTTTTGCCGGTAAGTGCCTCTAACGCCTTATTCCAGTAGATTACCTTGTGATCCGGGCTGATGACGAATGTGGGGGAACTGAGGCAATAGATAATCCTGGTTAGCTCCCCCATCCGCTCGCCCTCCGCAATACCCCTCATGATGGTCATTTCCGCAGGCGGCTTGCTGTTTACTTCCACACTCGCTTCGCTTACTCCTTGCTGTCGCATCCTCTTATCTCCCCCATTTCCTGATCATCACCCTGGTCCCCTTCCCCACCTCCGACTTTATCTCGAACTCATCCATCAGGCGTTTGGTGCCCGGCAGGCCGACACCCAGACCATTGCCCGATGTATACCCATCCTGCATCGCCAGCTCGATATCGGCGATGCCAGGCCCGCTATCGCTGGCCACGATCTCCAGGCCGCTCCTTCCGCCGTCATTGAGCCGGCGAAAGGTGACTACGCCGGTACCGGCATAGAGCACGATGTTCCGGGCCAGCTCCGAGACGGCGGTGGCAATGCGAGATTGGTCAACTATTCCAAGACCGATCTCAGCAGCCATCTGTTTTCCCACTGAACGGGCACTGACGATGTCATACTCATCCTTGATCGATATACTCTTTTCTTCACTCATTTGCTCACTCCGCTTTATTAGGTCTTGAGTTTTAAGTTGCCCTCTCCTCTTTCCTTGTCGCCCTGTCTTCCCTGCATCCTGTATCCCGTATCCAGCCTCCGAACTCCAAACTCCAGACCCTAAACTCCAAACTCCTACGGTGGGGTTGCCTCGAAGACAATCCAGCCCAGTCCCTCGAATCCGACCTCAGCCCAGGCGTGGGCCTGATGAGCATAAACGACCTGTTCCCCTTCGCCTGGCCGGATCAAATAGCCGATAGCCAGTCTTGAAGGTATGCCTGATGCTCGGGCCAGTATCACAAAGGCGGAATTGAAATGGCTGCAGGTGCCTTCCTTGCTTTCAAAAAGAAACCAGTCGTGTGCCTCCCGGTCCGGCGGCGCCGGCGTGAAATCCAGCTTATACTTGTATTTAGCCTGCAGAAAGGTCTCGATCGCCTTTGCTTTCTCAAAAGGAGTTGGCATCCCCTCGGTTATGCGACGGGCGAGGTCTTTCACCCTTTCCGAGATGTTGGGCGGCAATTCCAGGTATCGTGGATCATCTATGGTTGAAACCTTATTCAATATGCCTCTATTGAAGTCACGATGGCCCCTTGCCAGTTGAGCGGCGGAAAGGGGAAGTCGAGGCAGCTCACCAGAATCCGGGCCAGTATCGATATCATGATACGGGACTGGATGATCTTCCAAATGCCACACCTTCCCATCGTAGATGATCCCCACCGCTGTTCGCAGGTATCTGGCGTCGGAGGTGCTCTCGATCCTGAAAAGCGGCGTACCTGATGGCCATGATACCTGCCGCAGCGAGAAAGTCCCCTGAGCCTGAAGATCAACGACCTGTATCATGAGAGTGGCCGTTGCCATGAATATCATCAAGACAGGGACGAGTTTGCTTATCTCTTTTTTCCTGCTAGCAATAATGTCCATCTTTCTCCAAGCCTGAAACCTAAAACTTAAGACCTAAGACTCATATACTCGACATTGTGCTTACCCGGAAGTCCTTCATCTTCGATGAGAATGACACCGTGAATGCCGACCGGCACTCCCGGCATCTAAGGTCAAGGGAGAGGCCCTCCCCCTTCTCCTGCACCCTGACTACCTCCCCGACCGTGCCACAGGTTTCACAAACAAAGGGATTCTTGCCGTCGGTGAGCTGGCTTTTGTCCACCTCCTGCGTCATTCGCTGGACCAGCACACTGCACCAGTAATCCAGTTTGGCCAGATTATCGCGATCCCTCCGTCCGCCAAACTTGCTGGGAATGAGGCAGTGCCGCTCGCAAGCAGACGGGTCTATCGGCTTGCCACAGCGCCAGCATCTTTCCGGCTTCTGAAAATATTCCCACATGGTCCCTTATCTCGTAAACGTGGCCGAGGTTGAAACGCCGTTGGGCGTGGCTATGGTTGCCAGGTTGGTGGTACCCACCCCCACCGGTGGGTCAAGCCTCATCCGGATGATCATCTCCTCATCGGGATTGAAAATGCCCGGCTCAAAGACCTCAGGGTTACTGGCGGCGGCATCGAGGTAAATCCCTTTCACCGTCCACTGATCATTTCCCGGCTCGCCCTCGACATAAAGGAGCCGCTTTATCAGGAGGGTAGTCGTCGTATCCCGGTACTGGACGATAACATCCCACCTTCCGAAGTCTTTCAGCTTGGACTCTCCCTCGTTCTTCAAGGTTATCTCCACGATAGCACCGGCGTCAGTGACGTTGGTACTCAGTGACGAGATATCGGTCATGGCTATCTGCTGCATTGTTTGCTCCCGTTCTCTCCATGCCTCGTTAACCAGGTCCACGGAAGAGAGCAAGGTCTGCAACATCGTCAGTGCCCCGAACATCACCAGGGCGATACAAACTATAGCAACGATAGCGGTTTCCATGGCTTTCCCCTTCTCTGCCTGCCTGGCCAGGCAGACAGGTGGACTCTGTGGCTAGTCGGTCTCCTGACCGCCGCTAGAAACTGAAGTAAATCTTATCAGAGATACCGTTGGGTAAGATCATCTTCACCAGATATGCTACCCCCGGTGAAAGCCCTGAGGTAGCCCAATCATCGGCGTAAACAATGGTGATCTTCAGGGTCCTGGCCGACACCCATTCGCCTCCAGTATCCTCAACTACATATTGCCAGTATGGCCATACTCCAGGGTCAACAAAATCATCATGAGGGATTCGCTGGAAACTGCCCTCCCTCCCGAAGAACACGTCGGAGCGCCGGGGAGTCAATATGCGCGTGGTGCCCACATTCTTGACCCAGGCAAATATATCAAAGTCGCCGTTTGTGTTTATGTCAGTCCAGTTGCCCGGGGCATTTGGGTCGTATTCGCTTACCGCATGGATGATGTTGACCTGGCTTCTGATGCGGTCGTCTATTCTGTCGGCCATGCTGACCACCGCGTCGCTGCCGCG
>JALPXQ010000109.1 GCA_023271515.1 Dehalococcoidia bacterium
AAAAGGAAATCTCAGCAGGTTAACCCGATGAGGAAAGTGGTACCTCTTTTATGATACAACAACCTAAAGTTGGGTTACCTACTTAAGCTTGACACGGCCAATCGGTCCAGCGAAGCCGCCGATTGGACCAACGGCACCCCCGCTTCCTATCGCCGTTGTTCGAGCATATGTTCGCCATCAAATGACTATCATTTCCCTCATCGGGCTGGGGCTGATCCTCTCCCTAGGCGATGTCGGTTCCTACTGGCTGGCCGGCCGGGCGCTTCGCCCGATACAGCAGCTCGCTCAAGCGGCCGGCGAAATTGACGCAAAAAGGCTCGATACCCGCCTTAATCTAACCGGCCCAGAGGACGAACTTACCCAATTGGCCGCGACCTTTGATGTCATGATGGATCGTCTGGAGGCAGCATTTGAGCAACAAGGCCGTTTCGTCGCCGATGCGGCACACGAACTGCGGACGCCGCTCGCCACCCTCCGTGCCAGCCTGGATGTTGTCAGGGCCGACCCCAACGCTACCATTGAGGATTACCAATCGATGAGCGCAGCAGTAGAGCATGCACTCACCCGCTTGCAGGGGTTGGTGGATGACCTGCTTCTACTGGCAACCGAGGAGCATATTCCCCCAGATTCCGCCATTGCCATCGAGCCCATCCTGGAGGAGGTGATGCTTGACCTTAAGCCGCTAGCCAGCGAGCAGTCAGTGAGCTTGAGGCTTACTGGGGCCAGCGATCTGATGGCACGGGGGGATGCGACGCTCCTTGCACGTGTCTTCCAGAACCTCATCGAGAATGGCATTCGCTACAACCGAGAGGGGGGAGAGGTCGTGGTGAACGTTTGTGCGGAAGGCGAGTGGCTGGTGGTTACTGTGGCAGATACCGGCAGCGGAATCCCGGCTGAGGAGCAGTCCCGCATATTTGATCGCTTCTACCGGGTAGATCCTTCCCGCTCAAGGCACAGGGGTGGAGCAAGCGCCGCCAAGTGGTTGATGAGATGCGCCGAGCAGCAGCCGATAAAGACCTCAGCGAGAATGCCCCCTTTCAGGCAGCCAGGGAGCAATGTGGGCAACTAGAGGGACGGATTAGAGAGCTGAAAGAAGTCCTGAGGTCAGCAACTGTCATTGATAAGAAACAAGGGGTAAAGGTAAGTATTGGTGATAGTGTTGTCCTGCGTGACCTAGTTTCCGGTGAAGAAATGCGCTATATACTAGTCAGTCCCAAGGAGGTAGACCCGACTAGAGGCAAGATTTCTAGTGCTTCACCTATAGGTAAAGCCATTATTGGTCGAGCTCAGAGGGAGGAAGTGGAAGCACCAGGGGGCAGATTATGTTACCTGATTAAACAGGTTGAGCGTTAAAGTCCACACTCTGCTTAAATCAGTTGTGGAGTAAATGCCCAGTCAATTAGCCAGCGGTCACCATTCCTCGCCAGGCAGACAACACCACCCATCCTGAATCTAATCACTTCCTTGTCAGCTTTACCCAGTATAAGCAGAGAAACTAGCTTACTCAGATGGGGGAGATGACCAACTACCAATAGTGATTCCTTAGCCGGCAAGAGTAACTCCTTCACCTTTCCCGGCTCATCTAGAGGTCCGAGACCCTCTTGCTGGCTAACCCCCTGAGGTGGCATAAGATGCTGTGCCCAGATATCTGCTGTTTGCTTTGTCCTCAGCTTACCCGAATGCCACACCTGAGAAACCTCCATCCCCAAGCGGGCAATATAACTTGCTACCCGTTCCACTTCAGTTCTACCTTTATCCGTCAGCGGGCGATTGGGATCCTCCGTCTCTGCTTTAGCTTCCCCATGCTGGACTAAATAGATTTTCACTGGCATTCCCAAACAAATTATCCTCTTATGCTAATTCTTCTTACCTCTTTTCCTCTTTTGGGCAGGGTTACTTTTAGCACACCATCCTTGTATTCAGCATCTATTTTTTCCGGGTCGACTGGCTCATCAAATCTTACTTCGGTAGCGTATTTCCTGGTGTCAGCTGCTTTAATCTTTAGCCTATTTTCGCTGGCATCAAGGTCAATGTTCTCAGTTTTGACCCCAGGCAATTCAGCCTCAACCAGATACTCATTCGCTCTCTCTTCTATCTCTATCAGTGGTTCTCTTTCTCCCGCCTCAGTTAGCTCCAATCTCCTCCCGCCCAAAGTAGGATGGATGTTCCCGAATTCCCTTATTTCAGGGGGCTTTCCTGGCTCCTTTTTGTAACTCCAACCATAATAAATGGGCCCAACCGTGGTCACTTTTCCTCCAGGTATTTCCCTCTCTTTAATAAACTCAGGGGGAACCCTTTTCCTGAAGGCATCAAATTCCCGTTCAATAAGTCGGTCAAAAGCCTCAAAGGGGTCCTTCTCTGAAATCCAAGGGAAATCTGTCTCCCATCCTTCAAGCATTCTTCTAAAGAAATCTCCAAAAAATCCTCCACGCCAAAGCATTTTTTCCTCCTTTCTAGCAGATTTTGAATTCTTTTAAATTCCCTTCCTCAAGCTGGGCTTTAAGTTCCTTTTCAAAGACATTAAGGCTATCTTTTCCAAAAAGACAAAAGATAACCTTTTTGAGATTAGTTTCTCCTTTAAGGTAATTAATCGCTGTGTTTAGCATAATCCTAGCTGCTCTATCCATTGGAAAACCGAATATCCCGGTGCTGATTGCAGGAAAGGCAATACTAGTTAGATTATTTTCATCAGCTAATTTCAAAGAATTCAAGGTAGCATTTCTTAGTTTTTCATCTTCATCCCCTTCGCCCATTCTGGGACCTACAGCGTGAATTACATACTTTGCCTTTAAATTTCCTCCGCCGGTAATAACTGCTTGACCAACGGGACAATAACCAATCTTATCTGACTCCTCTTGAATTATTTTCCCTCCTTTTCTAGCGATTGCTCCAGCCACTCCCCCACCATGTTTTAGATGGCTATTTGCGGCATTGACGATGGCGTTGGTTTCCATTTCAGTGATGTCTCCCTCAACCACTTGCAAAATTGACTTCTTAATTTCCCTTTGCATTTTTATCCCCTCAATGCGGTTACTATCCAAAAAATGATGGTCAAAATAAGACTGATTAAAATGCAGGTAGTTACCGGGAAATAAAGATGAAAGTTCCCGCGATGAATAATGATATCCCCCGGAAGCCTACCAAGAAAGGGAATTTGCCCGCCCAAGGTGAAGAACAAGCCAAGCAGGAACAAAATTCCTCCGAAGATCAAAAGTAGTTTACCTATTTCCCCAAATAGCATACTCTATTTGTAAGAGTTTAGTTTTTCCAAAACCTGAATGTAGTTTATCACACTTTACAACTCCTGTCAAGCGCAATTTTCTGACCTTGGGACATGAG
>JALPXQ010000011.1 GCA_023271515.1 Dehalococcoidia bacterium
ATCTGCAGAGGAAGACGCAGCTAGAAAAACCCCCGGATCACATATGGCCGTTATTTATTTAGCTCATTTTGTTCCCTCCATGCAAGATTTATCGCTCCCTTCAGAGATTCGCTTTCTTGTCCTATTCTAGCACGTCATCTACCCGTTGTCAAGCAGCCGGCAATGCGGATGCCCACCTAGAGCGGGTTGATGCGGCCACAGTGTGGGCACTTGACATTGGCCTTTTGAAATCTGGGCGGCACCTTCAGCTTCGTGCCGCAATCGCAATTGATGGTCTTGTAGTTATTCATCCGCCACATCAGGTCGGAGGTCTCGCGGACGCGCTCCATTTTGCCTGGTTCCGGTTCTGCCGGCCGAAGCCCTACGGCACCAGCACCGGCCAGGGCGGATGCAGGTATGACACTCCCACCGCCTCTATGGACCTTCGCGTAGGCATCGTCGTAGTCAGCGAACGAAGCGCCTCCTCCCATGGAGCGCAGTATACGTATCCGCTCCGAGATGGGAGGGTGCGTGCTGCTGAGGTCGCTGGCCGCCCTTCCTTTCTTTCGGAAGGGATTAGTGATGTACATCGGGGCCAGGGCCTGGTTGGCCGATCGCAGTTGTATTTTTGAGCTGGCAAGCTTCTCCAGGGCGGAGGCCAGTCCCTCCGGATATCTCGTATACTGAGCAGAAGAAGCATCGGCAAGGTATTCCCGCTTTCTGGAAACGGCAAAGTAGATGAGGCGAGCAAAGATCGGCGCCAGTATCATCAATGCAAGGCCAATCACCAGGACTATCACATGCCCGCCACCTCCACCTCCGGAACTTCTCCTGCCGCCGAACATCCCACCCCAAAACAGCATGTGCATCATATACCAGGATATCATGACAATCGTGCCCAGAAGGACACCGCACAAAGTCATGAGCAGCACATCACGATTCTTGATGTGAGCCAGTTCGTGGCTGATCACGCCCTGGAGTTCGTCGCGGTTGAGCTTTTGCAGTAGTCCTGAGGTCACGGCAACTGATGCCCGTTTGGGATCCCGTCCGGTAGCGAAGGCATTCATTGCCGGATCGTCGATGATGTAGATAGCGGGCATATACTCCAGCCCCGAGGCTATCTTCATCTCCTCAACGATGTTGTAGAGGCGCGGATGATCGTCGCGCTCTATCTTTTTTGCTTTGGATATTGCCAGGAATATGTTGTCTCCCTGGAAGAAGGCGACCGCGGTCATTATCCCCCAAACTAGAAGGGCCACCACCAGGCCACCCATGGCGCTTCCAAAGAAGGCCAGTCCCAGGAAGTAACCGATTAACAGCAGCACGCCGGCCATGGTTGCTACCAGCACCATTGATTTCAGCCGATTGTCTCTGATTTGTTCCCACATGATAATCTTAGTCCATCCTGAACCTAGCCGAAACTCACCTGGGGTACTTCCCTCTCCGCTGGTGTCTCGATTTCGAAGAATTCGCCCTCTTTGAAACCGGTCGTGCCGGCAATTATATTGGAAGGAAACATGTGTATCTTGTTGTTGTAGCTCAGCACTGAATCGTTGTAGAACTGGCGCGAAAAGGCTATCTTGTTCTCAGTGGAGGTCAACTCTTCCTGGAGAGCGAGGAAATTCTGGTTCGCCTTCAAATCGGGATAATTTTCAACCACGAGGAGTAGCCTGGATAGGGCCTCAGTGAGTATACCCTCAGCTTTGGACTGAGCTCCCACGCCTTTACCGACTGCGCCCTGGGCCACGTTTTGCGAGCATTGGTAACGGCTTCCAGTGTCTCACGCTCATGAGCCGCATATCCTTTGACGGTATTGACCAGATTGGGGATTAGATTGTGCCTTCGTTTAAGCTGGACGTCGATTTGTGCCCAGGCATTCTTCATTTGGTTGCGTAATCTCACCAGTCCGTTATAGGTTACGACAACGAAGAGAAGAGCAAGCGCCACTATGCCGATGATGATGTAGACTGCGGTCATATGAACCTCCTCTGTAAGCTCCAGAACCGGCTTCCCGGCGACTAATCGCGTGCCTGGAATACCTCGCCCAGGAAAGTGATAAGACGTCCCTGAGAATCTGCCTCTTCGGAAGATGGTATCTGGGTTATCAATCGTTCCACTTCCCCTGCATCGAACCACAGCCCATCTCCACGATTGCAGGCATCGATGAGCACCTCCGGTTCGTGGCCCACGGTGGCCTTCTTTATTCTCCTGCCACAGATCGGGCACTTCCTCTTCTTTTCCACCGCCCTGGCTTCAGGGGAAGTCAAAATACTATCCAGCGATAGGATGGACTCTTCCAGTTGCATGGTCTCCAGTAAGAGCTCCAGTTCCCCGGCGTCGAACCAGACCCCAGCGCAGTCAGGGCAGTAGTCAAGCTCGATAAGCTCGTGCTCGACTACTATCATCATATTGCTGCAGGCAGGACATCTCATGCGATTAATCCCCCAGAATGTTGTTTAAGTCTAGCGAAGGAGTGAAAGTAACTACTCAGGCTATTGGAGTGCCCCCATTCTTAGTACCACCTATAATGAGAGACTTCCTGCTTTTACCACTGGTTGCTTAAGCTCTGTTGCATGGTTCTCTTCGTGGTATCTTCCAGCGAATCGGATCTTGTCCAGAAGAAACCACGTTCATATTCCTTGAAATCAACTCCAATCATGAACTCAACTCTGCTCATAGTAAAGCCTACGAGCCACATCAGTCCGCAGAGCGGATGACGGGTAAGACAAGACATGATTGTTCGCCACAGACGTAGTGAGATAGCCAGAGGTGAAGATGGAGTTGGCTGCATAAAGAGCCAGAGACTGAAGGGAGCGAAGATGGTATTCCCTGCCCCCGGCTATCCTGATCTCGGTCGAGGGATTGAGGAAACGAATCAAACTCAGTATAGCCAGGCATTTCAGTGGCGTGAGGTAATTTGTGTTCTCCAGAGGAGTGCCGGCGATGGGATGCAAGAAGTTGACTGGTATGGAGTCTACCTTCAATTCTCGCAGGGCAAGCGCAACGTCAATGATGTCATCTTCACTTTCTCCCATTCCGAAGATGGCGCCGCAGCAGAGTTTCAGTCCTGCTTTCCGGGCATGTTGCAGAGTCCGCATTCGGTCCTGATAGGTATGAGTGGTGCAAATTCGGGGATAGAAACCTTCACTGGTATTTAGATTGTGATTGTAGCGGTTGAGCCCAGCTTCTCTGAGCTGTCTGGCTGCCTGCTCGGTGAGGAATCCCAGGGAAGCACATATTTCAATGTCAACACTCTCCTTTATTTTTTGGATAACCTGACAGAGATAGTTCAGCTCTACCTGGTTGAGTGAACAACCGCTGGTGACAATGCAATATCTTATAGCCTGATTTGCCCTGGCGATGGATGCGGTTTCAAGGATTTTCTTCCCATCCACAAGAGGATACCTTTCAATTGATGCCTGAGAAATGGCAGATTGAGAACCCTTTCTGTTAGCTCATAGTAGTTCATTCCCCTCTTCTTAAGCGGTGTGGTTTGCAGCTCAGCTTTGAGTTACCACTTTGATGGACTGATAGGTTATCTCCAGCAACTGATTCAGTTCTTCAAGTTCAATACTCAGTGGTGGCATAAGTACCACTACATTCCCCAGAGGTCTTATTATCACACCTCTCCTGCGAGCTTCCCGATTCCGAAGGCCGAACGCTTTGCAGCGAGGCCAACCCTTACCTCGCTGTTCAAGGATACAGGAGGAGACAAGGAGAAGCGAAACGTGAAGATCCATGAGGCCATCAGGCGGTACGGATACACCTTGAATCAAGTTGAGGCCGTTGTTGGTCTCCACTATTCGACCATCAGTCGCATTATGAAAAAGGTGGAACACAACAGCCAGATGTCAAAAACCAAGCTCTGCTGACCCCTTACTGGAGGCGACGGGCGGATTCGAACCGCCGCATAGGGGTTTTGCAGACCCCCGCCTTAACCACTTGGCTACGTCGCCATTCCCTGGGCCCCTGGGCCAGGATTTGTTTCATTGGAGCGGAAGACGAGATTCGAACTCGCGATCTCCTCCTTGGGAGGGAGGCGCTCTACCACTGAGCTACTTCCGCCTGGTGCCGAGGAGGAGATTTGAACTCCTACGGGCTTTCGCCCACCACCCCCTCAAGATGGCGTGTCTACCGATTCCACCACCTCGGCGCTTGCCTGGCAGGGGTGGCAGGATTCGAACCCGCGACCTGCGGTTTTGGAGACCGCCGCTCTCCCAGACTGAGCTACACCCCTACTTACCATTAGAATTATACAATAATTACCCCAACACTTCTACCCCTGGGGCGACTCGAACGCCCGACACGCGGTTTAGGAAACCGCTGCTCTATCCTCTGAGCTACAGGGGCACGCCTGTCTAAGCTGTAGCGTCCTGCTAGATATCCTGCTGAAAGCTCATCTATATTTTAAGTCATCTACCGGCTCTTGGCAAGTCAAACTATCAACATCATCGTAACCCTATTGACTAATCGCTATCCATGTGTTAATCTGTATTAAAATCTACTCTCTAGGAGGATACCATGCAGGCCTATTGTGTTAAGTGTAGAGCCAAGACAGACATGAAGGATCCCAAAGATGTTACTTTCAAGAACGGGCGCCCAGCGACTCAAGGCCTTTGTCCCACTTGCGGCACTAAGGTCTTTCGCATTGGCAAGGCTAAATAGGCCGTCGCCTCTTGCAAGAACGCCCGGGCCCAGATGAGGGGCAAGATCATCAGGGGGATTCTCCCCCTGAAACCCCCTAAAAAGCGGTCATGCCCGGGATTTTTGAAGGAGCTTCGCCCCTTTACGAGGCATAGGAATTTCAAAAATTCCTATGCCTCCAACTAGACGGAACGGCAGCGGTTCTTGTCGCTGTTCGTCTTTCCGGTGGGGGGTGGTAGGCCGAAGGAGTCACCATTAGAGGCCTGCGCGTTTCCGTGCAAGCACTCCGCGTCTACATCGAAATGAAGGAGGATGTCAGTCATGGCACGCATCATATCGCCCAAATTCCACCCCGTTTTGGTAGTTATAGATATGCAGAATGGCTTCTGCGCACCGGGAGGCTCTTACGAGAGATTCGGAGCCGATATAACTTTATACCGGGAGATCATACCTAATATCAGGAAGATGATAGACGTCGCTCATGAACTTCGCATACCCGTCTTCTACGCACAGCAAGTTCGAGAGCCATCTGGAATTGACCTCCTCACCAGAATGCACCGCATCATACCAAAAAGGAGACTGGAATTCAGCGAGAACATCCGCTCATGTGTGATAGGAACATGGGACGCCGAGACAATCGATGAGCTTGCACCGGGAAAAAATGACCATGTAGTCATAAAAAGGAGGGATTCCATCTTTCAGGATACTGAGTTCGAGCTCTGGTTGAAGAGCATCGGCGCTGATACAGTCATATATACCGGTATAGACACCTGCATTTGCGTCGAGAATTCCCTCAGAGAAGGCTTTAACAAGGGATACGACGTTATCTTGGTAGAGGACGCTGTTGCCTCTGTCTGGCCGGAGTTGCAAAAGGCCACACTGGAAAAGGTGAGGGGTTCCTTCGGTCTGGTTTTGACTGCGGAGCAACTCGCCGCTATGCTGCGTGCCAACAAGCGGAGGGCATTAACCTTCACCCTTTCTACCGAGTATCTATCATAAGCATAGATGCTATGCCAGGGCAAGGACTAATCGATACGCACACGTGGTGGGCCATCCTGGGCTCGAACCAGGGACCTCAGTCTTATCAGGACTGCGCTCTAACCAACTGAGCTAATGGCCCAGAATCATCAGGGGGATTCTCCCCCTGAAACCCCCTAAAGCAGTTGTGTCCTAGGATTCAATGCCAACCTTATTTCCACAGTCTTACCACCACCCATACGACCACGGCAAGGACTAGCAACATCAATGCCGGTCTGATCCCCAGCCTGGATGCTGCTACAATAAACACCACCAGGCCGATGGGCACCACAAACCGACGCCACGACCTGCCGGATCGCAGGTCTCCCCCGGACGTTATTCCCCTGGAGCGATCATAAGCCGCCCTCCGGGCCGGATCGGATAGCACCTCGTAGGCCTCATTGAGCTGCTTCATCTTATCGGCCGCATCCGGCGAGGGGTTCACATCCGGATGGTACTTCGCTGCCAGTCGCCGGTAGGCGGCGCCGATCACCTCTCTATCCGCCTGGGGATGTACCTGGAGAACGGCGTAGTAATCAGGACTTGCCATTGCCAGTTGCCGCGCTCATTCTCTGGGTTGCGGACTCTGCAGAAATCTGAAGAGTTCGGAGTCGGCTCCCAGCACCAGCGTAGTTCCCCCGACCAGGAATTTTTCGTATGCCTCCAGGCTCCGCACAAAGCCAAAGAACTCCGGGTCTTGCTCAAAGGCTGCGGCATAAATTGCGGCGGCTTTGGCATCTCCCTCTCCCCTCAGTAGCCTGCTTTCCTTCTCCGCTTGAGCCAGTAGAACCACTACCTCTCTGTCTGCGTCGGCCATGATTTTCTTGGCCTCTTGTGCTCCTTTAGCACGAAACTCCTTGGCCATCCTCTCTCGCTCCGCCCTCATCCGGGCAAAAACAGCCTCCTCCACCTCTGTGGGGAGGTCGACCCTTCTCATCCGGACATCTATTACCTCGATACCAAACTCCCGGCGAGCAACTTCATCTACATGTCGGCCTACGGCATCCATAATCGGTATCCTCTCGACGCCGATTATGTCCCAAAGGTTGTGTCGGGCAAGCTCCTCCCGCAACCTGGAGATAGCAACGCTATTTAACCTGAGCCTGCCGGTATGCTCATCTCTTACCGCCTTGTAGAATAGATGAGGATCTACAATTCGCCAGCGGATGTAACTGTCCACCAGCAGCCTCTCCTTATCCAGGGTAATAAACTCCGTCGGAGGGGCATCGGCCTCCAGCACCCTTCGTTCCATACGGACTACCGATTGAATGAACGGGATTTTGAAGTTCAGTCCCGGCTCATCGATTGTCCTTACATATTCGCCAAGTTGAATCACAATCCCCTGCTCCCTCTCATCAATGATGAACACAACCTGAGGGAGTACCATCAGGGCCGCCAGTACCAGCACTATAACTATCACCAATTTTTTCATTCTTCACCCTCCACTGGTTTCTCCAGCTCAATCACGTCCCCCAGGGGCAGAAACGGCATCAGGTTGCCGCCGACCGCGGGATCGATAATGAATTTCTCGGTTCCGGCCAGAACACGCTCTATCGTCTCCAGGAATAGCCTTTGGCGGGTCACTGCCGGTGCCCTCTGGTACTCCTTGAGAATCTTCAGAAACCGCGCTGCCTCACCCTCAGCCAGTGCTATCCTTTCGTCTCTATAGGCGGTGGCCGCGCGTATTTTCGCTGCCGCCTCCCCCCTGGCTCGGGGAACTACATCCCGGGCATATCCTTCAGCTTCCCTGATAAACCTCTCCTTATCCGCCTTAGCCCGCACCACGTCATAGAAGGCTTCCCTGACCTCATCGGGGGGGTCTACTACCTGCAGTTCCACTCCAACCACCTGCAGGCCAGTCAGATGATCATCTAACAGAGACTGCAGAAACTCCCAGGTTCTAGCTTCGACCTCAGGTCGGCCCACAGTCATCGCATGATCAATAGTCATGTTACCGATGACACTGCGCAGGGCGACCTCAGTGTTCACCTTCAAAACCGCCTCAGGGGCTTCAGCCCGGAAGAGATATTTTACGGCATCCGCCACCTGATAAAGCACCAAAATCTGAACATCAGCTATATTCTTGTCCCCGGTGAGCATCATCGCTTCGTCTGTCACTCGTCTATGTGTTGCCGGCCTCCCCGGCTCTTCGACGGTCCTGAAGCCGATCTCAGCCCGCCTTATCTCGGCCACATTGACCACATCGTGCGCCTGGATCGGCCAGGGCAGGCGATAGTTCAACCCGGGGTCTGTTTGGGATACAAATCTCCCGAATTGCCTCACTACGCCCACTTCGCCGGGCCCAACGAGATATATCCCGTTTGCCAGCCAGAGTAGCACCGCAATCCCGATTACAATCCATATCACCGGCCCCATCTTGACCGACTTCCGCTTTCCCCCCATCTGCCCGACTATCTTCTGCCAGATAGCCTCCCATGGTATCTGGCTTCCCCCTCCCGACGTCGGTGGCCGACGTCCTCCTGGTCCTCTAGTCATCCCAGCACCTCCTTCCTTTCTTTTCCATCTACTCGTCTTCCTCGCCCGGGTTGCGTTCCCAGAGGGGTTCGGTGAAGTGGCCAATGTATTTGTCCATCACCTCCTGGGACAGAGTCTTCATCGCTTCGGCCATCTGCTCGGCCTCTTTCGCGATATCGGACAGGTCGATTTCAATCCCGAGCATTTCGCTCAGCACCCCGAGCACGGCATGAGAAGCAACTGGGTTTGACATCTCAGCCGCATAGTGTGGAGTCTCCCCCAGAAGACAAACCCCTTCCATCCCCCTCTCCCGCGCCGCTCCCAACAAAAGCCCGTTAAGCCCGCGAATCTGAAAGTCGCCTCTCATAGTAATATTATACTTCCGCAGTTCCTTTGTCAAGCCGGCATTCGTTACCGCGGCCCATACTCGCGACCTCTCCGCGCCATGCTGCACGAGTGCAGCGGCGCAGGTGTAGATTCTCTTGACCTTAAAATCCTGGGCCGCATCTATAATCGTATGAGCCAGATCGTATTGATTGTGATCCGGCTGGGCCTCCCCGATGAATATGACCAGGTCACTCTTGCCTTCAGGGGTCCTGGCCAGGTAGAACTTGTTCTTCGGGAACATCGGAAATTGGACCACGTTGTTATGCACCAGGATGCCCAGCGGAGTGAAGAACTCCACCGGGTCGACCTCGGCCAGTTCCGTGGCCTCCAACTTGTCGCGGAGATAGGTTGCTACCTCCAGACCTACGTTGCTAATCCCCGGCCAGGCCGCTAGCAGGACAGGCTCCTCAAGATCAACGTGCTGGTAGATATCAATGTTTCCCAATTATTCTCCGCTGCCATTTGCTATAATTATTTTACCATATTCCAGGAGAAAAATCTTCCTTTTCCCCGCGGCAAATGGTTATCGCCGCACAATTGACACCGCACATCAAATGATGTAATATTTAGCCACACAGGATTCGTAACATGAGCGCGGGATGTTACATCGAGCCGGGGGAGAGATGATCAAGAGGATTGACCATGTGGCGATCGCGGTGAAGAACCTCGACCAGGCCGTTTGCACGTTTGAAAACCTGTTCGGACTCCGGCCTTCCAGGATCGAGGATATACCTGATCAGGGAGTGAGGGCAGCGGTGATTCATATAAGCGACACCGAACTGGAATTCATAGAGCCGGTTAACCCCACCAGCGGCGTGGCCCGGTTCCTGGAAAGCAAGGGTGAGGGCATTCACCACATCTGCCTGGAAGTTGATGACACCGATGAGGAGCTCCAGCGGCTTGATGCCAGAGGTGCAAGACTTATTGATAAGCAAGGTAGAAAGGGATTGGCGGGAAAGATCGCTTTCATCCATCCCAAATCTCTCCACGGTATCCTTACCGAGCTAGCCCAGAAGACTTGATGAATGGCCACAGAGACCAAAGCAAGGAGGTATTTCACCCGTGGCTGAGAAAACGACAGTTCGGGTATTAGTCGCTAAACCAGGCCTCGATGGCCATGATCGCGGGGCTAAAGTAGTGGCCCGCGCCTTGCGTGACGCCGGGATGGAGGTGATCTACACCGGAATCCGTCAAACACCCCAAATGATCGCCGAGGCCGCCCTGCAGGAGGACGTGGATGTTGTGGGACTTAAGCATCCTCTCCGGAGCCCACCTGGACCTGTTTCCCCCGATCATGGAAGAACTGAAGAAGAGGCATCTGGATGATGTGATTGTCATCGCCGGAGGTATCATTCCAGAAGACGACCGTCCGGTTCTGAATCAGATGGGGATCAAGGGTATTTTTGGGCCCGGTACTCCTACCCCGGAGATTGTTGACTATATCAAGAAGATTGTGGGGGAGAGACATTAGACTCGGATGAGGAGGCTTGCGAATGTCCGGCCATTCTAAGTGGTCCACAATTAAGCGCCAGAAGGGTGTGGCGGATGCCAGACGAGGGCAACTCTTTACCAGGCTAGGCCGTGAGATCACCATCGCCGCCCGCGATGGTGGTGGCGATCCCCAGGCCAATGCTGCACTCCGGCTGGCAGTGCAAAGAGCCCGCGATAGCAACATGCCGATGGAGAATATCGAGCGGGCTATCAAGCGGGGCACAGGCAGCACAGAGGCGGCAGCACTCTTTGAGATAACGCTTGAGGGATATGGCCCCGGCGGTGCGGCCATTCTTCTCCAGATCGTGACTGATAACCGCAATCGCACTATCTCTGAGGTCCGCAGTATCCTCACCCGCAGCAATGCCACCCTTGGCGAAAGCGGCTGTGTTACCTGGGTTTTCGACCAGAAGGGGGTGATCGTTGTAGATGCGCAAGCAGATACCGAGGAAGTTGCTCTTGCCGCCATCGATGCCGGTGCCGAGGACGTCAAGGTGGAGGATACCCTGATTGAAATCTACACCAGGCCTGAGGGCCTGGAAAAGGTCAGAAAAGGGCTCGAGGATAGTGGGGTGACCATCTCCTCCGCGGAGCTTACGCTGATTCCCCAGAACCTCATCAAACTAGAGGAAAAGGATGCCCTGCAAACACTCAAACTTCTGGATAGGCTGGAGGAGATCGATGGTGTCCAGCGCGTTTTCACCAATGCCGATTTCCCCGATGAGGTGGTCCAGAGCTACCGGTCGGGATAATCCGAATCTCGGAGCGATCCCAGAAACTCCTCAATCGCCTGATTGACCTCCGCCGGCTTCTCAGCCGGCACCAGATGAGTTCCGCCTTCAATCACCACCAGTCGAGCCCCTTTGATCTTGCCGGCGAGAAACTGCGAATATTTCACCGGCGTCATCTGATCCTCGGAGCCGCAGATAACCAGCGCAGGCAGTTCGAGGCGATGTATATCCGCCATGACATCGAACTTATCACAACAGAGCAGATCTCTCAGTTGCACCCCGGGACCCACCAGCCTGGTCTCCTCAAGCAACCTCTCCCTCAGTTCCGGGGGCACCAGGGCATAGGTGGGTTCCCAGTTCTTCATCCACTCCGCTACGTTCTGGATTCCGTCCTCACACCAGGCGAGAAAATCGGGGTGCACCCGAAGTCTGGCTCCCGTTCCTATGAGGATCAATGCTTTCAGATCGCCGGCGTATCGCAGCCCATAGTCCATGGCGATAGCCCCACCCAGCGAATGCCCGACCAGGATCACGCCATTGTAATCCATTTCACGAATATAGCCTCTCAGCCAATCGGTATACTCCCCCACGCTGGTGCATGGCTTCCCCTCCGGATGTCCGGGGAGGGAGATTGCCTCGGAAGTCTTGAAATAGCTGGTCTGATAATGCCAGAAGATGCTGGTATATCCAGACCCATGGATGAATATCATTCGCATTGAAGTTGAATAACCTCAGTTCCTAGTTTATACTATTAGTAGTCCCTTCTTCAAGTAGGGAAGGAACGATAGACTGCGGACATGGAGTTATCAAGATGGGAGAGATGAAGAGCGCCCTGGAAAGAGCACTCGAGAGAGCCGAACAACTGGGCACACTGTCGCCAGAGGAAATGCGGAAGAGGAAAGAGGAGGAACATATCCTCATCGGGGAGGGTCTGGCGAAGAGGTGCCTGGAACACGGATTCAGTGGTGTTTTGGCTGAGGGTATGAGCAAGTACGATGGGAAGGAGAAGTCGGTTGTAGCCAGAAGTGCGCTGTCGGTATTGCTGCAAAGTATGGGATTGGAAGACACCGACCTATCGGAAAGAGCGATCCGGGGCATCCTCAATCTCAAGAGCGGCGAGCGCATCGAGAGTATCTGTCAGGAAATAGAAGGGGTTCTTCAGGAATACCACCAGGCAAAGCAACGATGTCACCAGGAGAACAGAGCCACTATTGAGAAATCCGTAAGGGAATCACTGCACCGGCTGAGAATCTCGGGCAGCGCAGTTGGTGAGATCAACACCGCAACAGGCGAGGAGTGGAAGAGAATGGTGACTGAACTCCAATCCCGATTTGGTGATCGTCTGGGCAAGCTGAAGACCTCGTTGGCTGAAACCCTGGAGCGAAGTTCCCCATGAGCAGCTTTAGAATAGGCCTCGCTCAGGTCAACTGCACCGTAGGTGATCTCGAAGGTAATACAGCCAAGATCCTGCACTACATCGATAGAGCAAGGGCAATGCAGGTTGACCTTCTCTGCTTCCCGGAGATGACTATTACCGGATATCCCCCCGAGGATCTGCTGCTGAAGCCGGAGTTTATCACCGGTAACCTGGAGAAGCTCGATGTGATCGTGAGGCATTCCGCGGCCATCGCGCTGGTGGTGGGTTTCGTCGATTCCAGGGACGGCCTCTACAATGCTGCCGCAGTAGCCTACGATGGGGAGCTCTGCGGCATCTATCATAAGACATGCCTTCCCAACTATGGCGTGTTCGATGAAAAGAGATACTTCCAGCCCGGCACCAAGGCTCCCATCTTTGTGATAAACGGGGTGAGCATCGGGGTTAACATCTGCGAGGACATCTGGTATCCAACCGGGCCGGCATCACGTCAGGCCTCTGCCGGGGCCGAGGTGATAGTGAATATCAGCGCCTCGCCCTATCATGCCGGGAAGAGAGACTTCAGAGAGCAGATGCTCAGCCACAGAGCCTCCGAAAACACGGTAATCCTGGTTTACACCAATCTGGTGGGGGGTCAGGACGAGCTGGTCTTCGACGGTGGCAGCATGTTATTGGATGAGAGAGGTGAAGCCATCGCGCGTGCTAAGCAGTTCGAGGAGGACCTTCTCGTTGTAGACCTGGACATCGAAGAGCATCGCCGCCCTCAAGGCCCGCGGATAATCGTCTCACAGGAAGCCCATACTGAGCCCAGAACGCCAATTCCGGCGCGCTCGGTAGAGATCCACGATCGGGTGGGGGAAATCTACGCCGCCCTCGTCCTGGGAACACGTGATTACATTCACAAGAATGGGTTCTACAGGGTGCTGGTTGCCCTCTCCGGCGGGGTGGACTCCAGCCTGGTTGCCGCCATCGCCGTGGATGCGCTTGGTCCGGAGAACGTCGTTGGCGTCTCCATGCCCTCACGATACTCCTCCGAGGGGAGCCGGACCGATGCTCGGTTGCTATCGGAGAACCTGGGGATTGAGATGAGAGTTATCCCCATCGAGGAGGCTATGGACAGCTATCTCAGCATACTGGCCGGATCTTTCGCCGGCACCCAGGAGGATATAGCCGAGGAAAATCTCCAGGCGCGGATAAGAGGCAATATTCTGATGGCCCTCTCTAACAAGTTTGGCTGGCTGGTGCTCACCACGGGCAACAAGAGCGAGATCGCCTGTGGCTATTGTACCCTCTACGGGGATACGGCTGGCGGATTTGCGGTGATCAAAGACGTGCCCAAGACTTTGGTCTATGAACTTGCAAGGCACAAGAACTCCAGTGCAGCCAGGGAGATCATCCCCCGGCGTGTTATCGAGAAGGAACCCTCAGCGGAGCTACGGCCCGGACAGAGGGATGTTGACAGCCTGCCTCCGTACGAAGTGTTAGACCCAATTCTTGAAGCCTATATCGAAGAGGATAAGAGTCTCGACCAAATCGTAGCTCTGGGATTCGACCGCAAGATGGTGCAGCGGGTTATCTCACTGGTTGATAGGAGTGAGTTCAAACGCCGTCAGTCGCCACCAGGCATCAAAATCACCCCGCGGGCATTCGGAAAGGATCGAAGGTTCCCCATCACCAATCGCTACCGGAGTTCGTAAGGAGCATCTGGCCTCTGAGCCAGCATCACATCCCCTTGGAAAGGGAGGCCAGGAACTCGGCATTGGACTTGCTTCTGGCCAATCGGTCCAGGATGCGCTCGGTGGCCTCGGTGGAGTCAGCGCTGCTGGAGGAGACCATTGCCATCATGCGCCGCAGCAGCCACACCTGTTTCAAGGTGTTTTCATCCAACAAGAGCTCCTCGTGCCTCGTGCCGCTGCGCTGGATATCGATGGCCGGGAATGTCCGTCGCTCGGCAAGCTTCCGATCCAGGTGGAGCTCCATATTGCCGGTACCTTTGAATTCCTCGTAGATCACCTCATCCATGCGACTGCCGGTGTCGATGAGGCAAGTGGCGATAATGGTGAGACTCCCTTTTTCCTCGGTATTGCGGGCTGCTCCGAAGAATCTCTTAGGTGGATATAGGGCGGCAGTGTCAACTCCGCCAGAGAGGGTACGTCCACTCGAGGGCATCTCCAGGTTGTAAGCCCGGGTGAGCCGGGTGAGCGAATCGAGAAGGATCAGCACATCTTGTCCCAATTCCACCAGTCGCTTAGCCCTTTCCATGGCTACCTCGGCGACTCGGGTGTGTTCCTCCACCGGCTCGTCAAAGGTGGAACTTACCACTTCGGCATTGATCGACTTCCTCCAATCAGTGACCTCCTCGGGCCGTTCCCCGATGAGGCAGACCATAACGTAAATATCGTTATAGTTAGTCAGAGCGCCATTAGCGATGTGCTTCAGAAGGAACGTCTTCCCTGCCTTTGGCGGGGACACGATCAGCCCCCTCTGCCCCCTTCCGATAGGAGAAATCAGGTTAATCAGTCTGGTGGAGAGATTCTTGGGGTCGGTCTCCAGATTGATGAGCTCCTGGGGGAAGACAGGCGTCAAGTAGTCAAAATAGGGGCGTGACTTGGCTGCTTCGGGATCGAGTCCATTTATCGCTTCCACCCGAAGAAGGCCGGAGTATCTCTCGCCGTTTTTGGGTGGCCTAACCTGACCGGTAACCAAGTCGCCATTACGAAGAAGGAAGCGGCGGATCTGCGACTGGGATATGTAGATATCCTCTCCCCGGGAGCACAGGCCATTCTGACGCAGAAATCCGTGGCCGTCTGATGTGATCTCAAGGGTACCTCCGCCGAAAGTATGCCCCTGCTGTTCAGCATAGCCTTGAAGCAAACGGAGCACCATCTCATCCTTCTTCAACCCGGTGCAGCCGGAGATACCTGATTCCCTGGCCAGGGCCAACAGCTCTTCGCGGGTTTTGCTTTGTAGCTCAGCATAATTCATGGCGAACCTCGTTAGTCAAGATTTGATAGTCGTTAGCCGACAGGATCATCAGGGGGAGAATCCCCCTGAAACCCGAAAGGGCTTCGCCCTAAGGACTAGTTGAGATAGATTGAGATACATTGAGGTTTTTCTCCGTGAGTCTCTAGTGTATCCCTGTGAATCTCCACCTTATCTCTATGAAGGGCTCAAAGGGCTTTGCCCCTTTACCGCTAGTCCAGGGTTGCGACTCGATAGTCGGGAGGTGGGTAGGGGACTAGTGACCAGTGACTATTGACTGGATCCTCGAGCGATCCTCTGCCCGTCCGCGGCAAAAAGGGACATGCCTCGCTCACTCAGGGGATGTTCTATCATCTGCATCAGCACTCGATAGGGAACGGTGGCGATATGAGCGCCTGCCCTCGCCGCCTCAACACAATGCAACGGATGACGTATGCTGGCAGCAATAACCTGACTGGAGAAACCGTAATACTCGAAAACCTCAACGATCTCGGCAACGAGCGCCATTCCGTCGTGGCCGATATCATCCAGCCGTCCTACGAAGGGGCTGACATAGGTTGCTCCGGCAACTGCACCTAGTATAGCCTGATTCAGGGAAAAACACAAGGTCATGTTAGTGCTTATTTCTTTCCGAGAAAGCACTGAGATCGCTTCCAGGCCGGCTGCCGAGACGGGGATCTTGACGACCACATTGGGAGACCAGGAGGAAATCTGCTGCGCCTCCTCGATCATATCCACGGGATCCGAGCTCAGCACCTCAACCGAGATTGGGCCATCGACAATCGATGTTATCTCCTGGATCACATCCTTCAGATCGCAACGACCCTCTTTAGCCATCAGTGAAGGATTGGTGGTCACCCCGCTGATTACGCCCAGCTTAGCCGCCTGACGTATCTCATCGATATTGGCAGTATCGAGAAAGATGCGCATTGATTTATATCTCACTATATCACATATCCTTGTTTTTGTCCAGCATTCACAATTTGATTAGAGCGGCAGGGGATGCTGCTCCCCCTCTCGCAATATGCTCTTGGCCGATTTAATGAAGTCGGCAAACAGTGGGTGAGGGCGATTGGGCCGGGAGGCAAATTCCGGATGGAATTGCGTTCCCACCATCCAGGGATGATCACACGCCTCAGAAATCTCCACCAGATTGCCGTCTGGGGAGAGGCCGCTCAGAACCAGCCCGCCGCGTTCCAGCACATCACGAAACTCGTTATTGAATTCAAGCCGGTGGCGATGGCGTTCGTATACCAGGGAATCATTGTAGGCGGTAGCGGCCCTGGTATGAGGCACCATCGTGCAGGGATAGATTCCCAGGCGCATAGTTCCCCCCATATCCCTGGCCTGGCGCTGCTCGGGGAGAAAATCGATCACCGGATACCGGGTATCTGCCGAGAATTCCCGGGAATTGGGCTCATGAGACTGCAGCACATGACGGGCATACTCGATGACCATCACATGCATGCCAAGGCAGAGCCCCAGATAGGGAACCCCATTTACCCTGGCGTACCGGGCGGCTTTTATCATCCCCTCGATGCCACGGCCGCCAAACCCCCCGGGGACAATGATTCCCTGCGCCATGCGAAGAACGGCCTCCGCACCGTCCGTCTCCAACTGCTCGGAGTCGACCCAGATGATCTCTACGTCACGGTCATGTGCCAGAGCCGCGTGACGCAGTGCTTCCCGCACCGAGAGATAAGAATCCTTCAACTGCACGTATTTGCCAACGAGGGCTATTGAAATAATGTCCTTGGGCCTATTCATATGTTCCACCATGTTGCGCCATTCTTCCAGGTCACGGCCGGTCGCCGGCAGGCTCAGTCGATCAACGATATAATCGCCGAGTCCGGCCTCGTCCAGAATCAGCGGAACCTCATATATATTGGATACGGTAATCAGAGGGATAACGGCTTTCTCCTCCACATTGCAAAACAGGGCGATCTTATTCCTCTGATCGTCAGGAACGGGATAGTCACTGCGACAGATGATCACATCGGGCTGAATACCGATGGAGCGAAGTTCCTTGACGCTGTGCTGGGTCGGTTTCGTCTTGACTTCCTCGGTAGCAGAGATATAGGGAAGAAGGGTTACATGAATATAAAGGACATTGTCCCGACCCAGGTCGCTGCGCATCTGACGGATGGCTTCCAGAAAAGGCTGCCCCTCGATGTCCCCAACAGTACCCCCGATCTCGGAGATAACCACCTGAGATTTGCTCTCCTCGGCCACTCGGAGAATGCGCTTCTTTATCTCGTTGGTCACATGGGGAACCACCTGAATGGTACCGCCCAAGAAATCACCCCGCCGCTCCTTGCCGATCACTTCACTATAGATCTGTCCCGAGGTTACATTTGATGCCCGGGTGAGACTGACATCGATGAAGCGCTCATAGTGCCCCAGATCGAGATCCGTTTCCGCACCATCCTCGGTGACGAAAACCTCTCCGTGCTGGAAGGGAGACATCGTGCCCGGGTCAACATTGAGATAGGGATCTACTTTTTGGAGGGAGACAGTGAGATTTCGGCTCTTGAGTATCCTGCCGATAGAGGCGACAGCGATCCCCTTGCCCACCGAGCTTACTACGCCTCCGGTAACAAAGATGTGCTTTGTCATTCATGTAGATGATAGCCGATGCCCCCTTGTCTGTCAAGTACTTGCCCTTGGCCGACTTTCCTGCTATATTCCAGATTGTAGGCGTTTAGCAGTCGGCTTTCGTAACCGTTCACCTTACTGTCATTCTGAGCCCTTCGCCTCTGTCATTCTGAGCGAAGCGAAGAATCTCATTCCGCTCAGGACAGGCTCCGCGAAGAATCTCTGAGACCCTTCCCCTTCACTGCGTTCAGGGTGACATAGGGTAGCTGAACAGTTAGTGGCTTTCAAATGTCACGAATTTAGGGGGTTTCAGGGGGAGAATCCCCCTGATGATCTTGCGCTGGAGTGGGTTCGGCATGAATCGAGATATGGACACCAATCGAGCAAAGTTATTCCGTCGCCTCCGTCAAGAGATCAGGGACGAGAGGGTGATCGATGCAATGGAGCATATCCCCAGGGAACTCTTTGTGCCACCCACCAGCCGGCACCTGGCCTACGAAGACACACCCCTGCCTATCGAGATGGGACAAAGCATCTCCCAACCATTCATCGTTGCCCTAATGACCGAGGCGTTGGAACTCAAGGGAACGGAGCGAGTGCTGGAAGTGGGGACCGGCAGCGGCTATCAGGCGGCCATATTGGCGGAGCTCGCACAGTGGGTGATCAGCGTTGAACGTCATCCAGCGCTTGTCCAGGCAGCCAGGCAAATCCTTAACCGGCTGAGTTACAAGAATATCGAAATTCACCTTGCGGAAGAAAACCTCGGATGGAGAGCAGCAGCCCCCTACGACGGAATAATAGTGACCGCCGGGGCTCCCCGGGTACCTCAAGAACTCCTCGATCAGCTGGTCGATGGGGGGCGACTGGTAATCCCGGTGGGGTCCCGTTACGAGCAACAACTGCTGAAGGTAACCAGGCAAGGCGGCCAAACGACAACGCAGGATTTAGGGGGCTGCCGCTTTGTGCCACTGATAGCGAAAGGGGCATGGGAAGATTGAAACATCCGGGAAAACTGTTGATTTTACGAATGAGCTTGTGATAATATCATACTGGCACGGCGGGCCAGGACGAGAAACTCGGCTTTCGTATAGGACAATGCCGGGAACGTGTTAAAATAGGGGCCGCGGAGGCTTTGCCATGGAGAAGATGATCAATAAAACCAGGCTATCTCTCATCCAGGGCGATATCACCAGGCAGGAGACAGATGCTATCGTGAATGCCGCCAACTCCAGCCTCATGGGTGGGGGTGGGGTGGATGGGGCAATCCACCGCGCTGGAGGACCCGCCATCCTGGAGAACTGCAAGAAGATCGTGGCTCAGAGGGGGCCTCTTCCCGCGGGGCAGGCAGTCATCACCACTGGCGGTAATCTTAAAGCCAGGCATGTGATCCATACCGTGGGACCGATCTGGCACGGGGGAAAGAGAGGAGAACCGGAAACCCTGGCCGGCGCCTATCGCGAATGCCTCAAGCTGGCGGTCGAAAACAGCCTCAAGAGCCTTTCCTTCCCCTCGATCAGCACCGGCGCCTATGGCTACCCACTCGAGCAGGCGGCAAGGCTAGCCCTCAGAACGGTGATCGACTTCCTCAAAGAGGACACCAGTCTTGAAGAAGTTCATTTCGTCCTCTTCAATTCGCAGGGGCTCGATGCCTATAGCAGGGTGTTGGAGGAACTCCAGCCCTGAACAAAGCGAGGTGATCCGTGGAGCAAGTTTATGAGTATATCGAGGCCAGCTGGCTGGATGCCATTGATGACCTGAAGAGACTCTTGTCTCAACCCAGCATAAGCGCCCAGGGGACAGGAATACAAGAAGCCGCTGCTCTCACCGCCGGGCTGCTGCAGGAATACGGCATGCCTTCCCGGATCCTCCCCACTCCGGGAGGACCGCCGGTGGTCTACGGCGAACTTGAGGGGGATTCGCCATTCACCCTTCTTTTCTACAACCACTACGACGTCCAGCCCCCGGAGCCGTTGGAGCTATGGAGCACCCCTCCCTTTGAACCGTCCATTGCCGATGGCAAGCTGTACGCACGCGGTGTCTCGGATAACAAAGGGTGATATCATCACCCGGCTGCTTGCCATTAAGGCATTCCTGCGAGCCAGGGGACGCTTGCCGGTATCCATCAAGTTCTTGATCGAAGGGGAAGAAGAGGTCGGCAGCCCCCACCTTCCGGCATTTATCCGGGAAAACCAGGCATTGCTCAAGTCTGACGCCTGCCTCTGGGAGGGGGGTGGGGTGAACTGGGACGATCGACCAACGATCACCCTCGGACTCAAGGGCATCATCAACGTGGACCTCGAGGTGCGGGGTGCGGTGCGCGATGTCCACTCCTCACTGGCTCCCATCGTGCCCAACCCCGCCTGGCGACTGATCTGGGCCTTGAACTCGATCAAGGATGCGGACGAGAACATCCTTATCGACGGCTTCTACGACGACGTCCGGCCCCCGACCCCTGAAGAGATCGAGGCCATCGAGGCCATCCCTTCAGAGGAGGAAGAAATGCGGGCGAATCTGGGAATAGAACGGTTTCTAAAGGGATTGAAGGGGGTGGACTTGCAACTGCACAGCGTTTTGGGACCGGCCTGCACCATCAATGGGATCATCTCTGGATACACCGGCGAAGGCTCCAAGACTGTACTCCCTTGCTACGCCAGGGCGAAGCTAGATTTTCGCCTGGTACCCGACCAGCGGCCGGACGACATCATCGCCAAGCTGAGAAAACACCTCGATAAGCATGGTTTCACCGATGTGGTTCTATCCGCCGGGGAAGGGGAGAACCCTGCGCGCACTCCCCTCGATTCCCCCTTCGCCAGGGTGGTGAGCGATGCTGCAAGAGAGGTCTATGGCTCCGAGCCGATAATCAAGCCCGGCATGTCCGGCAGCGGCCCGATGTTTTCCTTCACCGACATCTTGGCCATTCCAGCGGCTTCGTCGGGGGTGTCCAATCCCGATTCCAGAGCCCATGCCCCCGATGAGAACATTCGGCTCGCCGATTTCATCCTGAGCGCAAAACACGGCGCTGCTATCCTGGATCGATGTAAAGTGAACCTATAACCCTATCCGGTCAGCCACCTCGCGCATACCCATGATGACATCGGCCACCAGATCCCGTAACTCTACCCCCAGAATAGCGGTTCCGCTTTCAATTATCGAGCGGTTCACACCGGCGGCAAACGATTTGTCCTTCCATTTCTTCATCACCGACTTTGCCTCCAAATCGGTCACGCTCTTCGATGGCCGGATCAACGCCACCGCCGTGATAAGCCCGATCAGTTCATCCACCGCGTATAGCGTCTTTTCCAGTTTGGTCTGAGGCTCAACATCATTGCATATTCCCCAGCCATGGGACACGATCGCCCGCACGTATTCTTCCGGCCAGCCTCGCTCCTGCAGCAGCTCCCGTGACTTCTTACAGTGCTCCTCTGGAAAACGCTCGTAGTCCAGGTCGTGCAGCAGCCCGACAATGCCCCACTTCTGCTCATCCTCACCCATCTTGCGCGCCATGTAGCGCATCACTCCCTCGACCGAATAAGCGTGCTTCAACAGGCTCTCGCTCTTGTTAAACTCCTTGAAAAGTGACAGTGCGTCATCGTATGTCGGTGTGTCTCCCTGCATTTTTCATCCCCTTACCTTCGTTTTCCATACTTTTCGTAGCTACGCCGGTTGTCAGGCCTGCCCCCCGGCCGCAGGCCCAGGGGTTCACGGTTGCCTGCTGGTTAGCGTGTAGGGGGCAGTTACTGCTTTTCCATATGTGATTATAGACTTTCGTGCCTCGAATGGCAAGGGGAGATAGCAGCATGCTATAATAACCCGTATGAGGATCATGAGACCCTTGATGCGCTATGGGGGATTGATCTTGCTTGTTTTTCTGATAAGTGTTTCGTTGGCAGGATGTGCAGCTCCCGGCGATCCGCACAGCGTGCTCAGGAATCAAGTGAGTCATCAACTGAGCCCTTACAGATTCAGTTTGGCGCGGTGGGTGGTTATTGCCTTGATTGACCACCTCAGGCCATCCTTTGTCCTCAGAGATCCCCTCGGGGATTTAAGCCAGTCGGAAAGAGTAGCGAAAGTTGAGGAATATTTTGTCCTGGTAGAACAAGCAAGAGAGCTCCGGCGGAAAATCGAGCGGGAAGAGAATCAGGCAAGAGAGGGGATTCTTCAACGAGAGCTATCGAAAATTCAAGAAAGAAAGGCCGAACTTGAGAACAAAGTCGAGAAAATTCTGCAGGAGCAGGTGAGGGCAGCCTTGAGAGCGCAGGGAATCCATCATCCCTGGTTTAGCACGCTTCCTCTTAGGATATTCTTCCCACCGGTCAACGTGGAGATTGATCCAGCACCCTATCTGATGGTGGTTTCACCGAGAGACAGGATAATACCCGTAGCTCAGATTCCACTTAAGCCGGAGATTAACTGGCAGATTGCTGCAGAGTTAGAAGATCAGATCGACGACAGATTCAATGTTTCTTCCCTGGTCTCCGACCGGCTCAGCGGCTTATCAACCTTTCCTATCATGATAGCCGACGACCGAGACCTCAGGGTTGCAATAAGAACGATTGCCGACGAGTGGACTCATCATTTCATGTTTTTTGTGCCCCTTGGCCGTGCCCTGGCCTTTGATTTCTACAATTTTGACTTAAGAACGGTCAATGAATCGATTGCCTGCATTGTTGCCGAAGAAATATCAGATATGGTTATCAAGAAATATTACGGCCACATTATAGATGAGCAAGAGATCAGAGCCCGAAATGAAAGGCGAGACAAATTCCATAGCGAACTGAGACAAATCATGGAGGTGGTTGAGGAATATCTTTCACGGGGCAAGATTGATGAGGCCGAGGAGTTTATGGAAGCCAGCCGCATTGATCTTGTTGAAAAGGGCTTTTACGTCCGGAAGTTAAATCAAGCCTTCTTTGCCCGTCGGGCTCCGTATATTTCAACCCCGGTGATGATAAACCCTCTGGCCGAGAGAGTCAAGGAGATTCGAGAAGAATCCCGGGACCTGGGCGAATTCCTGGGAAGGATGTCCCGGATCAATGAGCCAGGGGAGTTAGAGAGCTCCGATCTCTAAGTCAGTTGTTTTTCCGTCTCTGGTTGACCCTTTTAAGGAGGTACTCTATAGTCTTGCCTCGCTTTGGGATGAGGTCGTCCTCAATCGAGAGATGGTAATCATCAAACGGCGCGGTGCGGAGCCTGTCGCCCTCATCTCGGCTAACGAACTGGAGAGATTGATGGAGACTGCCTACCTGTTGAGGTTGTCCCAGAATGCAGAACGTCTGGTGAGGGCAAAGGCGCCAAGGACCGGATTACGATGCTTCCCGAATCACTCGAGAAAAGCCTCAAAGAACATCTACGTAAGATCAAAAGGACCCACGAACGGGACCTGTCCGAAGGATGGGGGCGTGTGCAAATCGACGCGGTGGATCGCAAATACCCCAACGCCCCCGTGGACCCGCCGGAGTTCGCAGTCCCTTCGATGTGCTTTCAGGTGGAAATGGGCGATCTTATGCCGATCTCTCTCCTACTTCTCATCGGT
>JALPXQ010000110.1 GCA_023271515.1 Dehalococcoidia bacterium
CGCGGCTTCACAACGCCAGGCGAACCCTTGTTTGTCTGCTGTTCGTTTTGCAGTCCGGTTAGAATAAAGCATTAAGGAGACGACAGCAGATGAAACGCACCCAGGAGAAGGCCCTCTGTGCCTTCTCCTGGGTATCGATTAAATACGAGTCGTCGGAGAAAAAGGAGGGTAACTATGCAACTGAAGTGGTCACGATTCAACGTCGAAGTTCCCGTACCCCAAAATAATGCGGTGGTAATTTTTAACACACTTACTAGAGATATAGTGTTAGTTGACCAAGAGTTAATTAACTCCTTGCGTGAGACCGAATTTGCGCAGCTCTCTGAGCAAGAGTTGCTCAGGTTAAGAGATGCCAAGATTGTTGTAGATCAAGGCCTTGACGAAGTCGCATACATGCGATACTTGTTAGGGGAACAGAAATACACCCGAGCTGGCCTAGGTCTGTTCCTATGCTTCACGGCGGATTGCAATCTCAAGTGTTCCTACTGCTTTGTTGAAGACTACAGGGGGGGCTTCAAGCGAAACGTGATCTGACCTGGAGCAAGTTTGAATCGCTATTGCGATTCATCGATGACCAAAAGGATAGTTGGGGGCTGCGACATCTGGATGTGGTGTTTTTTGGCGGAGAACCGTTGATGAACTACGAGGTTGTCTTCAGAGCTGCCAAGGCACTTAAGGAGTATGAGAAGAATTCCATCTCGGTGGCAATCAACTTGACCACGAATGGAACCCTTCTGACAACAGAGAGATGTCGTGAGCTAGCCCCTTACATAGATATGATGCAAGTAACGCTTGATGGTCCTAAAGATGTCCATGATCAGAGGCGTCCATACAGAGATGGAAAAGGTACCTATGATGATATTGTAGATAACCTAGAAACCGCCATTGAATACTGCAAGAACATCATTGTAATGACGATTGTTGATGGCCATAATGCGCCTTTCATTCCTGAATTGCTTCGCCAGCTTAGCGATCGAGGAATGCACAATAAGCTTGCAGTAGGGTTTTCCCACACCTGTCTCTCTCAAAGCGCCGTTGTGGCCGGGGGTTGTAGCGGGACAGTGGACCTTGAGATCTTTCGAACAATAACACAACTCTATACAGTCGCTGCTCAGTTAGGATACAGTATTTCTAAAGCTTTCATTAGGGGGCCATGCCTTCGGAGTTCTGCAAACCGATTCGCTGTGGACGAGCATCTTAATGTGCATAAGTGCCCGGCGGATTTGTACGGAGCTCATCCAGATGCTACAATTAATGAGGCGGGGCGTTTGGACATTCTGCGTTCGAACTGGTATGAGAGTGTTGCATTTGAGCCCCCTTGTGTCGCGAGTTGTATCTATGGCCCTATTTGCTATGGCGGCTGCAAGTGGCAAGCGGGTGGCTCTACCAAGAGGGAGTGTCACAAGGAATGGTTGGATCTATTTATAGTGGACGCAATTCATACATATGTCATCTCGCATTATGAGAAGAAACTACAAAACCATCAGGTATAGATTTGACCACACTCATTGAAGTCGTCGACCTGACCAAGGTGTATCCAACCGGGCTCAAAGCCAACGATGCTCTTACCTTAAAGGTATGTGAGGGTGAAATCGTGGGCGTGATCGGCCCGAACGGTGCTGGCAAAACCACTCTCATCCGACAGTTGCTGGGCATACTGAGACCCACGAAAGGACAGATAAAGGTCCTCGGTCGAGACGTCGTTAAGCATCCTCACGCTATCAAGGGGTTGGTAGGGTATGTACCCCAGGATCCATTGTGTTACCCATCGCTCACTGTTGCAGAGGTGGTGGGTTTTGTCCTCAAGTTCAAGGGTTACAGAGGCGCTGCTCTCAGGGAGAAAGTCCGCCAAGCCCTCGAATTAGTCGGTCTTGAGCAGGCAGCAACGCTGGCAGGATACCAACTCTCCAGGGGTATGATGAAGCTGGTCTTATTGGCCATGGCGCTCTGCCAGGAGACGCCTCTCCTCATTCTGGATGAACCCACTGCTATGGTCGACGTGGAAAGAAAATCGCGTGTATGGGAAGCAATTCACGCACCAGCATCCCGCGGCATCCTCCTAGCCAGCCACGATCTCAAGGAGGTACAGGACTGTTGTAGTAGAATCTATTTCATGGTGGGGCACAAATTTATCGCTGAAGGGCCGCCGCATGAAGTTGCGGCCCTGGCACGCTTACCAGTGGCAGTTACGCTCGTCCCACAGGATCGAGAGAGCGCAAACAACTTGCTGGCCTCGGCTGGTGCGACATTCGATGTGGTCGGCGATGCGATTGAGATTGTGTGTGACAACCTGTCCCAGGGGCTGAAGTATATAGAGGATATTGAAAGCAGCTCCGGGCTTCGATACCTGCATGTAGAATCTCCTTCACTGGAGCGAGCGGTTAAGAAACTGTTGATAAAGGAGAACTCACCATGACGAAGGTATGGTTTGCGACCCTCATGGAAATAAAGGGGATGAGGATCTACAAAGTGCAACTCTTCATCAATCTAATAGTGATCCCCTTCTCGTACGCCATTGTGCTCCTCCTTGCCGGTGCTGGAGAAGAGCATGCCTTTTTGCTCTCAGGATTGATGATTGCCTCTTTGGTTGCTGTTTTTTTCACCCTGGTTGCCCTAAGGGTGAGCAACCTGATGCAGGCGGACATCTTGGAACTATATGCCGTCCTTCCCACTCATATGACGCAGGCGGTGCTGGGCATTATAGCGGCCTATTCCCTCCTTATCCTCCCGCAGGTAATTTTCCTTTTGGCGCTGGCTGTCTGGCAAGCGAACGAGGTGCAAATTGGTCTTCTCTTAATTGGCACGATTGTTTCCCTGTTCGCGATGGCCTCGCTGGGGTGTTTCCTGGGTGTCGTGGTTAGGAACCCCTTCAAAGCTCAGGGGATATTCCCCTTGCTCACATGGCTGACCTTGCTTGCCTCCCCGATCTATTATGGGACTCAGGACTTGCCGCGTGCCTACGTCATGATGTTGCTCATCAACCCTACAACGCACGCAGTAAACCTAATCAGGCCTTATCTAGGTTTTCCGGAAATAATAGACATCAGGCTCTCCTTGGTGGCCCTTATCGGCATAGCAGCCCTGTTGGGTGGGTATTCATTCAAGGCCCTCAAGGAGGCGCGTATACTTGAGCGGTGGTTTTAATCCTCTTGATTGAGGGGTCGATCCATAGCCTCGATCTTATAAAGCCTTGCTTGCATTTGCTTCACTTTGGAGTTTCCGCTCTGAAATTCCTATGTCGGGACAGAACACCTATGTTGTGCT
>JALPXQ010000111.1 GCA_023271515.1 Dehalococcoidia bacterium
CGATATCCTCACCACGGCGCTGAGGTGAGGTGGGCAAGCATAGACACAGACGCCACACTTAATGCACTTGCTCTGATCGATGACCTTCTTGCGTCGTTTGCCGGTGAAGATGGCCTCCGCAGAGCAGCTTCCGATACACGCTTCGCAGGACTTATCGCATTTCTGGGGATCGATGTAGTAGGCGATGAGCTCCTTACATACCAGTCCCGGGCAGCGCTTCTCAATTATGTGGGCCTCGTACTCCTCTCGGAAGTATCGGGTGGTAGTTAGAACTGGATTCGGTGCGGTCTTGCCCAGTCCACAGAGCGATCCTGACTTGACACCCTCGGCTAGCTCGATGAGTAGATCGAGATCCGTGCTCTTCCCCTTGCCTCTGGTTATGTCCTCAATTATATCCAGCATCTGTTTGGTTCCCAGTCGGCACATGGTACACTTGCCACAGGATTCATTCTGGGTGAAATCGAGGAAGTACACCGCTTTGAATTGCCTGTTACCAGGCACGCCGCCGCCAAGAAGGGAGATGATCTGACGCAGAGAGGTGCCCATTGGCACCTCTACCAGGCCGGGGTTGAGTACCCTTCCCGCCAGGGCGAACACCGCGGTGCCCTTGCTGTTCTCCGTGCCAATACTGGCGAACCATTCGGCCCCTTTGGTGATGATGTGAGGGATGGTGGCAAATGTCTTGACGTTGTTGAGCACCGTCGGCTTGCCCCACAGGCCCGACTCGATTGGATAGGGTGGCCTGACCCGGGGCATTCCTCGTCTCCCCTCTATGGAGTACATCAATGCCGTTTCCTCACCGCACACAAACGCACCGGCTCCCTGCACCACTTCGATCCCGAGGCTGAACCCGCTGCCCAGGATATCGTCGCCGAGCAGCCCCAGTTCCTCCGCTTGCCGAATGGCATTCTCCACACATTTGACCGCCAGAGGGTACTCGGCACGAATGTAGACATATCCCTGAGAAGTTCCTATAGCATAGCCGGCAATGACCATACCCTCGATAACTGATTGCGGGTCGCTCTCCAGGAGTGCCCGGTCCATAAATGCACCGGGATCACCCTCGTCGGCATTGCAGACCAGATACTTCGGGCTGGCCGGTGCACGGCGACATAGTTCCCATTTGCGTCCGGTGGGGAAACCCGCCCCACCCCGTCCCCGCAGCCCCGACCTGCGGATCTCTTCGATTATCTCCTCCGGGCTCATCCGCAGTGCCCGAGATAGACCGCTATAGCCACCGTTGGCTATGTAGTGATTTATGTTCTCGGGATCGATGTATCCGCAGTTGTGCAGAAGCAAGCGGAACTCATGTTGGAATCGCGGTAGTTCATGAACCGTAGGGATCAGGTCGTTCTCCTCGAGAGCGCCGAGCGCGAACTCAAGGCAGGGGTCATCGCGCACAAAGAAATCCTCCACCAATCGGCCGGCGATCTCGGAGGTCACATAGGCATAACAGATAGGGAGATAGCCCGGCTTGGAGATAATTACCAGAGGTTCGGCATAACAGTGCCCCATACAGCCCACCTGAAGGAGCCTGACGTCAACCCCCAGCCGCGCTATTGTCTGCCCGATGGCTTCCAGGGTATCCAGGACGCCGGCCGCTCTGCCGCAGGTTGCCGTGCCCACCATGACGTATGGCTTTTCGCTGTGCTTCAAGGATTCCCACTCCGATACTGCAGCGGCACGGATTTCCTCGAAACGCCTCACACCATTCATCCTGGTTTCAGCCATCGCTATCGTTGCCCTCTTTCTGGAGCCCCTGGGGCAGGCCTGAAGGGCGCTAGAATGCCCTCTATTCTGGCGGGGGTCATCTTGCCATGAACGGTCTCCTCGAATACGCTCACCGGAGCCATAGTGCAGCAACCAACACAGGCGACCCTTTCCAGACTAAACTCGCCGTCTGGAGTAGTCTCCCCTACCTTGATATTGAGCTCCCTTTCCCATGCCTCCAGGACAAATGTCCCTCCCTTCATGTGGCAGGCGGTTCCCATGCATATCTTGACGGGGTGTTTTCCGGGAGGGGTGAGGCGAAACTGGTTGTAGAAGGTGGCAATGCCATAGACGGCGCTGTCGTCTATTTGAAGATACTCGGCGATCTCCAGCATTGCCTGCTCGGGCAAGTAACCGAGTTGTACCTGCACGTCTTGTAAGATGGGAATGAGCTTCGCTCTTTCTCTCTTATGCGATGCCAGTATTCGGTCCAGTGCCTCTTTTTCTTCTGTGCTCAGATCTTCCAATTGTTCACCGATCAGGCCTTCGCCAGAAGGGCCTCGACTCGCCGGAGCAGTTCCTCCGGTTTCACCGGTTTCTGGATATAATCCTCGGCCTCAAGAGTCATACCCTTGGAAGCTGGGATGTTGGGATAGCCTTTTCGCTGTGAATAACTGGGCGAGTAGCCGGTAAGCATGATGACGGGAATCTCACTCAGTTGAGGATCTCCCTTCAGTTGCTCCGCGGCGGTGAATCCATCCTTTACCGGCATCATTACATCCAGGATAATCAAGTCGGGGGCCTCCTCCCTCGCCTTTCGCAATCCTTCCCCTCCCTCGTAGGCCACGATCACCTGATATTTGCTTTCCAGAATCATCCTGGTGGCCGATACAAAGTCGTGGTCATCATCCACAAGAAGAATCCTGGCTTGTTTCTCTCCCATTGTGTCCCTCCTTCGAACTTCAATCCGAAATCAAGATTTCGGCCTGTGCGGCCTTTTGCAGAAGTTTCTCAACCCTTTCAAGCATTATCTGTGGCGAGATAGGCTTCTCCACATAATCGTCCACGGCCATTTCCATGCCGGTTTCCAGTTCAAAGCGTCTGCGGCTGGATTCCTCCCTGAGCGAGGTGAGGAGCAATATGGGAATATCGGCGTATTCTGCCTGCTCGGGGTCCTTCAGCATCTTATACATCGCGAAGCCATCCATATTGGGCATAATCAAGTCCAGAATGATCAGGTCGGGCTTGCTTGTCTTGAGCCTATTTAGTCCTTCCACCCCATCTCGAGCGATGGCTACCTAGTAACCCCGTGATTCGAGTACGGTGGTTAGCGCCTCGAGAATATCGGGGTCATCATCGATGACCAGGATGTTACGACCTTGCCCCATTTCAGCCTCCCATTACACCAGCGTTCCTAATTATGCCGTTCAACTGGCACGTTTGCCCCCTGCTCAATCAGCGGGGCTGGGACTTGCCACCATTGCCAACCTCTGCATATCATCCAATGGCTCCATCACAAGCT
>JALPXQ010000112.1 GCA_023271515.1 Dehalococcoidia bacterium
ACACGTAGCGTTAACCGCTACAGTCACTGTTGGTATCTGGTATTGGGTCTGGCTGAATCCGTGAGGGCGGAGTTCAAAGGCCCACCTTCTTGGTGACTACCCCTGGAGCGGTGCAAAAAGATGGGGAAGTGACCAGAAGATCTGGAGGGATTGGAGCCAAGAGATGAGACGCAGATGCGAAGTTTGTGGCAGGGAGATTAAACCCTTTGCTGAGTTCTGGCTCAGAGAGCCGGATCAGTACGACGATAAAGGAGCAGCGATTAAGCAGGGCAGGGCCATGCCGTTCTGCAGTACTGGCTGTATTTTTGGCTGGAGCGGAAAGGAACTGCGGAGACAGAAGAGGGAGAGGGAGAATGTCAAATAAGGGAGAGATGTGAGATGCGGAGAGGTCCTCGGACTTCTACAAGGGAAAAACTCCTGCAAATCTTTGAAGCATCTCCTGATCTCACGCTTCAGGAATATGGTAATAGGCTAGGGATTACCAAAGAGAGGGTAAGGCAGCTAATAGCGAGTCTAGGGCTTGAAAGGCAGCGTCCCAAGTATGCTGGTCGACCTATCTGCCCTGAATGCGGGGGTAGGAAAAGCTACGAGGCGAAGTTATGCAGGGCTTGCTGGCGGCAATCCCTATAGGGCGCTTTCACCTGTGAGCTGTGCGGGCGGAAATTTGGGAGGCGCTTATCAGGGGCTTGCCACAGAGAGTGACCGCCGTGGTGTACGAAGACAACGCACTACGTGAAGTTAGGTTGAGAACACCACATCAACGGCCTGGCCGTCACTTGAGCGCTACAAAGGCTATCTTATCCGGGAGGGGAGGGGGTGCGAGGGGTGAAACCCCGAAGCAATCACAAAGAGCTCCCGGTCATAGTGTCAAGTCAGCCGTAGCGACAAAGTATCCCTTAAATGGACAAGTTGGGTAGCACTCTCTATATTTATACGAGTTCCAGGGCGTGCCACCTAGTCTTTGTCACATATCACACGAGGGGGGTAAGTCATGAGAATAGCGGCCATGGTTTTGGGGATTCTCGGCGGGCTTATTGGTGCTTACTTGGTCACTTTTTCTCCCTGGGAAGTCCCGGCTTGGATACTTCTCACTTGGACACTTCTCCTTCCCGTTGTGGCAATTGCAGGAGGAGTACTAGCTCTGAGGAGACCGGCGGTGGGCGGGATATTGATGCTGGTAAGCGGGATAGCAGGCGTTATCGCTGCTCATCTGTATTGGCTCCATCCTGGCTATTGGCTGGGTTATATTTTTGCCGGCTTTCTTCTGATTACAGGAGGTGCCATTGCCCTGGCCGCCCGTGAGAAACGACCCGCGGCCAGAGTGGCGGTCATGGCTTTGGGGATTCTCGGTGGACTTTTTGGCGCTTATGGTGCTTACATTGCCATGCCCTGGGTACCTCTTCTTTCCGCTGCTATCGTATTTTTTTTCCCTCATCGCAATTGCAGGATGAATATTAGCTCTGAGGAGACCGGTGGTGGGCGGGATATTGATGCTCATACCCTGGATAGGTTTCTTTTTGGTGGCTCCTTTTGGGCTATTTCGCGAGATGGAGGGAGCGCTTTACAGTTTAGCTTGTATTATTGCTAGCCTTCTTCTATTTGCAGGAGCTATTCTTGCCCTGGCCGACTATCAGAGCCGCTCCATAGCCAGGATAGTAGCCCTCGTTTTGGGGATTAGTGCTGGAGTTATCGGCGCTCTTGGTGTTTACGGTGGTGTGCCTGTCGTCCCGGGAGGATTCCTGGCTTTGGGAGCTCTTCTTTCCACTATGGGAATTGCAGGGGCGGTGTTAACCCGGGGCAGACCAGGAGTAGCCGGGACATTGATGCTGGTAAGCGGGATAGGAGGTTTCGCTGCCGCTCTTATAGTCAGGGTCTTTGCAGTTGAGCTTTCAGTAGTTCACTATCTTTACACTACTGCCACAGTAACTGGAGAAGCAATTATCTTTTGTATGGCTTATGCTATTGCCGGCTTCCCTATGATTGCAGGAGCTATTCTTGCCCTGGCCGCCCGTGAGAAATGGCCCCAAGAAAGATTGTCCTCCTGAATTCATTAGGTCGAGCAGACCACAGTCCCAACAAGTCTCACTGAATTGGGCTTTCCTCCGGGAGGCATTGAAAATATAAATAATTAATAGGCCTAATATTCGGCACTGCTATGCTCCCATTGTACCGTCTTACGTTGTCCCTTGTTCCAGAGGAGCAGGAGCGGCAGTTTGGAGGATAGGTCTCTTAGACCTTTTGGCCGGAGGCTTGGTCATCCTGGTTGTGACCCTGTCCTTCTATATCCTGGGTGACCTTTTGATGGGTTTGCTGGCAATATGTATACCTCCTCGACTAAGAGGGAGGGTTGCCGTTGGGCTGGCAATATTTATTGCTCTCTTACTAATCGCGGCAGCATTTTACATTGAGCCTCCCCCGGACATAATAGAGCTTTTTTATTTTATCGAGGAGGAACTACTCTTGGTCAAAGAGTCGTTGGGGCAACTGATGTGGCTGATAATAGGACATGCCCTTGCCGGGGCAGTCGCGCTGCATTACGTGTGGCCCCTCACCTATCGGCTGGAGAAAGGCCCGAAAGAAGGTTATGATGTGGCCGCGTCTCTCCGGTAGGGTGGGATACCAGGTTTGCTAGCCTATTTGGCCGGCTGCCACTTGAGCCGTCCATCAGGGCTTTCCTGAAAAGAGACCTCATCCTGACCCTTCGCCATCCAGGTGTATTGATTGAAGGCATAATTATACCTTTGCCCGGAGATGGTCACCGAGTTCGGGGCGTCTATCGGAGAGTTTCCAATCGCCGGGGGACGGATGTTAATCGCCGGAGATGAGGGCAAGGCCGTCCTCGGCTACGCCGTGGCCGAGAGATTGGGAGCAACACCCGGCGAAACGTTGGAGATCGAAGGTCGGTTATTTGAGGTCGTTGGTATCATGCAAACCTATGCCCCCAGAGGGAAAGCGCCCGAAGGGCACCGTGTCTTGGGACTGGTTTTCACCGATGAGTCGATCTTCATCCCCTTTGCGATGATGGACGACGTCTTTGGCGATGCCGGAGCGCCCCTGTACCTTGCTAAAGCGGGCGAAGGGGAAAGGGTGGGGATAGTGGCCGAGAGGATCGATTGCCGCGCTTGCCGAAGCAGGTGTGGCTGATATTTACTTGAGAACGTTTGAGGATATCGCTGCAGACACCCGGGGTATGGTCGGCATTGTGCAAGCCTTT
>JALPXQ010000113.1 GCA_023271515.1 Dehalococcoidia bacterium
GACCTGACCCCAAGATGACAGAATACGGCTACCGGCTGGCGGAGGTAGGCGACCATCTGGGCCTCCACTACTCCACCGTGAGCCGCATCGTATCCCGCCAAAAGTCAAAAGTAAAGACCTGACCCCAAGAATGTGGTTCACCCGAAGGCCGTACATATACCTCCAGGCAGTCCTTGCTTACATCGATCCCCACGAACGCTTTGCCCATGTTCCCCCCCTTCTGGTAATCTCCCTCTGGGGCTCGGTCTTGTGAGATGCGGGCTGTGTGCCCAGACAACTGTTCGAGCTTCCCAGGGGACGGGATGGGGCCTCCTGCTTTACTTCGGTCCTCAAGACCAAGACGTGCCCGAGGTCCCCATCCCTCTTCCTGGCTTCCATGTTAACCCCCATAGAACATACAAGACCTGACCCCAAGATGACAAGAACTTCGGGGGGCCAGCCGGCGCAGGAGGGGCAAGGCCCCGGAGTGGTCCGGCTCCATGTGGCTCACCACCAGAAAATCGAGCTTGGCCGGGTCTGCTATCTGGGAGATGCTTTCCAAAAGTGCCTCGGAAAAAGGCTGCTTGACTGAATCTATCAGGGCTACCCGCTCTCCCACCACCAGATAGGAGTTGTAGCTCACGCCTTGGGGCAGTGGCCACAGTCCCTCGAACAGGTCGGTGGTGCGGTCGTTTACCCCCACCCAGAACACGCCCGGCCTGATTTCCCTCGCTCCCATCCTCGAACCTCCTTGGCTCACAGGGGTTGGAATCGGGCTTGGAAGAACCGCAGCTGGGGAGGTTCGTAGACCATCTCCAAGCCCCGAATGCCGTCCCGCCGCTCATACACTCCTCGGCAGACGTCCACCACGTAGGCCAAATGAGAGTCGGTGTACACCCGCCGGGGAATGGTGAGCCGCACCAGCTCCAACTTGGGATAGCGGTGCTTTCCCGTCTTGGGATCCCGTCCAGCACTCACCACCCCTCGTTCCATGCTCCTGACCCCGCCCTCCAGGTATATCTCGGCAGCCAGGGCTTGGGCAGGGAATACGTCCTGAGAAAGATGGGGCAAGAACCGCTTAGCGTCGATGAACACCGCGTGTCCGCCCACCGGCTCCACAATGGGGATCCCCGCCTCCAGCAGGGCTTGGCCGAACCGCTGCACTTGCTCCACCCGGCTTTCTATGTAGGCGTCGTCCACCATCTCCCGCATCCCCACCGCCATGGCCTCCATGTCCCGGCCGGCCAGGCCCCCGTAGGTATGAAGCCCCTCGAAAACTACCACCGTGGCTCGGGCTGCCTGGAAGAAATCCTGGTTGCGGGTGGCGATGAACCCACCGATGTTCACCAGGTTGTCCTTCTTAGCAGACATAGTGATGCTTTCGGCATAGCTCATCATCTCCAAGGGGATTTCCTTGATGGGTTTGTCCTCGTAGCCTTCCTCCCGCACCTTGATGAAGTAGCAATTTTCCACGGCTCGGGTGGCGTCCAGGATGATGGGGATGTTTTGGTCCTTGGCCCAGCGGGCCACCTCCCGCAGGTTAGCCATGGAGAAGGGCTGCCCCCCGGCCATGTTCACGCAGGGGGCGAGCCACAGGAAGGCGATGGAATCCGGGCCGTGCTCCCGCACCAGCCGATCTAGCTTTTCCAGGTCCACGTTCCCTTTAAATGGATGCCTGGCTTGGGGGTCGTGGGCTTCGTCGATGATGCAGTCGAAGAACACCCCGCCAGCCCGTTCCAGGTGCTCGCGGGTGGTGGTGAAGTACATGTTCATGGGCACGAACTGTCCCGGCTTTATGCGCAGCTGGGCGGTGATGTGCTCCGCGGCCCGCCCCTGGTGGGTGGGGACGAGGTACGGAAACCCGTAGATCTCCCGCACCGCCTCCTCCAGGCGATAGAAGCTCCTGGCTCCGGCATAGGCCTCGTCCCCCACCATCAACGCCGACCACTGCCGGTCACTCATGGCCGAAGTGCCCGAATCGGTGAGGAGGTCGATGAACACGTCCTCGCTGCGGAAGAGGAAAGTGTTGTAGCCAGCCTCCTGGATGGCCTGCCGGCGGGCCTCCGGGGGCAACAGCCTGATGTGCTCCACCATCTTGATCTTGTAGGGCTCTGGGATCCTGGCTCTCTTCACCTAGGCCTCCTTGGGTCAGCTGCGAGAAGACACGATCTCATCCAACAAGCCGTATTCCTTGGCCTCTGCTGCTTTGTTGAACAACTTTCTATCTCTAACCTTCAACTTCAAGTATACACCCTACCCCCTGCCTGTCAAGCCGCCGCGGCGGAGAGAGCTGGGGCTGCAGGCAAGCCGAGCATCAGGTTGTAGACCCACACCTTGAGCTCGATCTCCTTCACCATCCGCTCAAACTTCTTCGCCGATACCACCTCGCCAAATAGCCGCTTAAACCCTGAAAAGAAAGTCTCTGCCATCCATCTTTGCCCATAGCCTACCTGCTTCTTCCACTCTGGAGGCCCTCTCAGGTAGGCTTGTACCACCTCCTCTCTTTGCCCACCACAGTTGGGATTGGAATCCTCCCGCACCTTGATCCCCGGCTCGATCCCACAAGCGGCTAAGAACTTGAAGTTGTCGTGGGTGTCGTAACCACCGTCTCCCAAGACCCTCTTGACCTTTACCTTCCGCTGGGCTCCCTTCACCAGCGGCACAAGCTTCTCGCTGTCGTGAGTCCGATCATCAGTCACTTCCAGCGATACCACCTGCTTGGTCCCGATGTCTACCCCCACATGGATCTTGATGTAGCCCTTGCGCTTCCTGCGCATCCACTCCCCTCGGTTGGTCACCTTGATCCCCGTGCCGTCCACAGCGATCACCACCGTCTCCCCCTCCCTGGGCTCATAGCCCAAATCCGGATCGAGGTCCAGCTTGGGAATGCGCAAGGATAAGGTGCTGTAGTCCGGAGCGGGGATGGAGATCAGCTTCCCTAGCTTCCTGGCAAAGCCCTCCAGCTGGCGGTAGGGGAGGCTGAAGACCACCCGTAGTGTCCCCAAGAAAAGGATCAGGCTGTGGGGGTAGCGGAAGGGTCGCCCATTTTTCCCCAGATTCATCCCTTGGAGTTCCTCTTGCCAGCCCTGCAAGCTCTCCACATCGAGTAGGACCTCACCCCGCCGGACGAGGTGCTCATTGTATTCCTTCCAGTCCCTATCAGGCTTTTTCTCTTTGATCATGGCCAATTTACCCCTCACTATCATAGTCCCTCAGGCC
>JALPXQ010000114.1 GCA_023271515.1 Dehalococcoidia bacterium
GTGGCTGAACAGTTACGCCCAAAAAAATCCCTCTGCCGTCCACAAGGATTCGCAGGGGGGGCCACAACCTTGAACCGTGAACCGCGGCACTTTGAACCTGAGTAGTTGCTGGTAAAGCAGGTTACTCTTCGCCCCGTTTAGCCCTGTCGGACATGAATGCCCGGAGTATATCCAGAGGCAAGGGAAAGATCACAGTATTCGTCTTTTCGGTGGCTATATCAGTCAGGGTCTGGAGATAGCGCAACTGGAGGGTTGTTGGCTCCTCGCCGATGATCTTCCCGGCCCGGGCCAGTTTCTCGGAAGCCTGGAGTTCGCCTTCGGCGTGGATGATCTTGGCCCTTCTCTCCCGTTCGGTCTCCGCTTGAGCAGCCATAGCCCGCTGCATACCTGCGGGAAGCTCCACATCCTTGATCTCTACACTGCTTACCTTGACCCCCCAGGGATCGGTGGCGTCATCGATGATCTGTCGCAACATGAGATTCAGCTTGTCCCTCTGAGAAAGCAACTCATCGAGCTCATGCTGTCCCAGTACACTGCGCAAGGTCGTCTGGGCCATCTGGTAGGTTGCCACTCTGAAATCGAACACTTCCACCACCGCTTTTTCCGGGTCCATCACTCGCAGGAATACCACAGCATTAACCCTCGTGGTCACATTGTCTCTGGTAAGCACCTCCTGGGAGGGGACATCGATGGTAACGGTGCGAGTGTCTATCTTCCGCATCTCGTCGACGAAGGGGATGATGATCCGAAGCCCCGGCTTCTTGGTTCCCACCAACCGGCCGAATCTGAGGACCACCCCCAGCTCATACTGCCGGACGATCCTCACCGCCGATGTGATGACTATCAGCGCCACAAACAATATTATGACCACCAGTATCAAACCTTCCATTTGCAGACCTCCTATTTGTTTCTGATTACCCTGAGTTTCAAACCTCTTACGTCGGTTACCGTTACCTCCTCTCCGGGATCGGCCTGTCCCTCATCCAGTATAGCCTCCCAGAGTTCACCGTGTACGAACACGGTCCCCCTGGGATTTAGCGCACTCTTGACCTCTGCTACCATGCCGATGAGCCCTTCTCGCCCCGTCGGTTGCTTGCGGCGCTGGGTGCGCACCACCGCCTGAACCACAAAGATAAAGAAAGCTCCGACGCTGACCGCTACAATGGCGATGAGCCACCAGTCTATATCGAGCATCGCTGGCCGCCCATCGAACAGTATTAAAGACCCGAATATCAGCGCCGCCAACCCCCCGCCGGTGAGCAGACCCCCGCTGGCAACGAACACCTCGGTCGCAAAGAGAGCAAATGCAAGCAGGATCAAGATGATCCCTGCCCAGTAGGCCTCGAGCACCGCCAGAGAATAGAATGCCAGCAGAAGGCTGATGGCACCTATCACGCCGGGAAAGATGGTGCCCGGACTGTAAAGCTCCAGTATGAGCCCCAGCGAGCCGATGCTCAGGAGAATATAGGCAATATTGGGATCGCTTATCGCATGGAGAAAGCGCTGGATGAGGGTCATCTCGATTTCATCCAGTACGTAGCCTTCGGTGTTAAGGATTATCTTTTCCCCGTGAATTGTTACCTCCATCCCGTCAAGCTGCGAGATAAGATCCTGGAGGCTGTCGGCCCGCAGATCGATGAGGTTAGCCTCTAAGGCTTCGCTATCGGTAAAAGACTTACCTTCGGTGACGGTCAAGTCAGCCTGCTCAGGGTTGCGACCGCGCATTTCGGCGATGCTTCTGATCCAAGCGGCCGCATCCTCAATCGCTTTTCGTTGTGCCTCGTCTGGCACCTCGCCCTCCCCCAATGCTACGGGGGTAGCTGCGCCGATATTACTGCCCGGTGCCATCGCCGCTATGTGGGAAGCCAAGGTGATAAAGGTGCCTGCGGAGCCGGCCCAGCGGTCGACATAGACCACCACCGGCACGCGAGCAGCGAGGATTCGCTCTACGATGTCTCTGGTGGGGGGAACTATACCACCAGGGGTATTCAGCTTAATCACCACTGCGGCGGCCCCGCGGTCCTCGGCCTCGGTGATTCCCTGGTCGATAAAATCGGCCACCACCGGGACGATGATTCCGTCAACCTGGAGCACATGAATAACCGGGGAAGCAGCACTGGCCATTCCCGCGGATAGAATGCCCAGGATAAAGATCAATAGAAAGAAAATGCGCATACATTTTCTCATTGCATGCCTCCGTCAAATCCACCAGTATCTCCCATTCAACATCCATTATAACTGATTTCCACCTTTTTGTAAATCTATGCTATAATGAGAGCAATGAGAGGCTCCTGTCAGGAGGGTGACATGGAAAAAGCAGAAAAAATCTGGCTAAACGGAGAACTCATCCCCTGGGGTGAGGCAAGGGTTCATGTCTTGACTCATGCGCTGCACTACGGCACAGCGGTATTCGAGGGTGTGAGGTGTTATGAAACCACCAGAGGTTCGGCGCTCTTCCGGCCGAGAGACCACATGCAAAGGCTGGCTGATAGCGCCAAGATATACCAGATGAATATACCTTATTCCGTTGATGAGTTGTGCATCGCGGCAAGACAGATCGTCAAGGCCAACGGCTTCAAAGAATGCTATATACGTCCGATCGCCTACTACGGATTTGGTGAGATGGGATTGAATCCCTGCAAGAATCCCGTGGACGTCTCACTCATTGCCTGGGAGTGGGGAGCCTATCTGGGGGTCGAGGGGATGGAGAAAGGGATTCGGTGCAAGATATCCTCGTGGCTGCGGATAGATTCCCGCATGCTTCCCCCTCAGGCAAAGGCCAGCGCTAATTATGCCAATTCAGTGCTTGCCTCTCTGGAGGCACGAGAGTGTGGTTACGATGAGGCGATAATGCTCAACCTCGCCGGACAGGTATGCGAGGGTGCAGCGGAGAATCTATTCATCATCAAGAATGGCACGCTTATTACGCCTCCTCTGAGCGCCGGCGCACTCTCGGGAATCACCATGGACTCGGCGATAACCATTGCCAGAGACATGGGCATTCCCTTCGTCAGCAGGGATATATCGCGTGAAGAACTCTTCCTGGCCGATGAGGCTTTCCTCACCGGAACGGCGGCCGGGATAACGCCCATCAGGGAAGTTGATGGAAGGGTTATCGGCAACGGGGGCCGCGGTGAGTTGACGGCCAGGATTCAGGCCAAGTTCTTCGATATAGTTAGGGGC
>JALPXQ010000115.1 GCA_023271515.1 Dehalococcoidia bacterium
GAACCAGACAGCGCCCTCCCGTAGCACGGCAGAGTGACACCAGTGCCCTTGCCAGGGCTGATTGATAGCCCTCCCTCCCCGGCTCGGGGATGTCCGTGACCAGATAGATCAGCGCCGCGCGGCCATAATCGAAAGGCGATCCCAACAGGAGTTCCTCGGTATCCTCCAGGCTGAGTCGTTCCTTGAGATACCTGAAGTTACCTTCCGTGCTCAAGGTGGCGCCGGTGAGGATAAGGGAATCTTTATCAGAATAGAGGGAGTTCTGCAAGAGCAATCCCACATGCAGAGGGGCGGAGTGCAAGCATATCATATTGCTCTTTCTGCTCAGAGTCAGCCAGTGGATAGTGTTGTCTCGGGGATGGAAAACCAACGAGCTTATCTGGTGCCGCAACTCCTCGTTCGCGTTCACCAGCGAAAGCGTCTCCAGCTTGAGCGTTTCCGGGATGGCCAGATCATCTATTGCAGGATGTATCTTCCCCAGTATCCGGGCAATATTCTCCAGCGACAGAAGCAGATTCTCGCAATTGATCTCTATATCCGACCACGCCGGCTGTGAGCGAATCGCCCTGGTGAGACGCAGATGGAGATCGTATTCGCCCCGGCTTTCCGTATACCTCTGAATGAGATCGCTGACACCGTTGAAAAACTCCGAGATGCAGCTGTGAACCCTGGCCACTCCCAGGTTCAGAGATTGGTTCAGTTGTTCAAGGTCGTCCTTCCTTGAGGGAGCCATATCGGTGGTGCGGACGAAATGTTCCAGTTGAGGAAGGAACCCAAATCGCTGCCCCTGCGTCTCGTGGATTATCTGATCAAGATGATCGAAGAGATCTCGCTCCCGGAGCTCGGTGCCGAGTTGATCGGTAGCGACACTCTCGAGGTGATGGGCCTCATCGATGACCAGGTGGCTGTACTCGGGGAGTATCTCCGTGCCGGCAGCCATCTCCGATAGGAGAAGGGCATGGTTGGTTACGATGAGATGCGCCCCTGTTGCGGCGTTGCGTGCGCCGTGAAGGAAACAGATTCCCCGCTGGTGATAGGGACATCGCCGCCCGAGGCAATCGTATCCTTGGGCGCAGACCCGGGACCAGAGCACCTGCTCCTTGTCATCGAGATTGATCTCGGAGCGATCGCCTGTCTGGGTCGCCGGAAGCCAGACCTGAATCCGTGCCAGGAGCTGGCTTACTTCCAGCGCCAGGCCATCGGCCTTTCGCAGACTGTCCCAGCGCCGCAAACAGAGATAGTTCGTTCGACCCTTCACCTGAACCACCTTAAGACAGTCGATAGTCGATAGTCCCCCACTCCGGGCTGCCGACTGCCGACTGTCGACTGGTTGACACCCGATCGCTTGAACCAGATCGGGGATATCTTTGTGTACCAGTTGCTCTTGCAGATTGATAGTATTTGTGGAAATGACCACCGGTATATTGTTCCGGTAGGCGTAAAACGCTGCTGGCAAAAGATAGGCCATTGACTTTCCGGTGCCCGTGCCTGCTTCCACAATCAAGTGCCGGCCGCCATTAAGCGCCTCAGCAACCGCTCGCATCATCTTGACCTGTTCCGGGCGCTGCTCGTAGGGAACCGTCTGGGGGAATGTCCGGGCCAGAGGCCCATCGCCGGCAAAGAAACCGGCAAGTTCCTCAACATCCAGTGGAACTCTCTGCGTACTCGGAGTCAGCGGTTGAGACGGCTGGAGGGCACGATGCCCAAAGCATACCTTCTCAAAGTCCGCCTCGCTGAGCAAGAAGTTTGCTGCTCTCTCTTGCAGCACTTCTTCAAGAAAGCCACCGAGCCACCAGTCCGATTTGGCAGTTAGACGAACTAACTCACCGAGGAGGCTGGGGGGAAGCTCGCATAATCTACTCAACAGCACCGTGAATATCTCTTTGACTGCCATGGCATCGTTTAGGGCACGGTGAGCGGAGGGGTGAGGAATCCCAAGGTGCGAAGCCACCGCAATCAGATTGCGCTGTGAGAGGTGTGGGAGCAAAAGCCTGGACATGGCGAGGGTATCGTAAGCCGGATTGGGCAGACTGATGCCTTTCTGCGCCAGAAATCCCAGGTCAAAGGAGACGTTGTGTCCCACCACCGGGCATCCTTCTAAGAAGGCGATCAATCCCTCCGCTAGAGCTGAGAACGGCGGCGCGGCATCAACCTCCTCCTGAGATATGGCGCAGAGCGATTTAACGAGGTAGGGTATACGCCGGTGGGGATTGACCAGAGACTGAAAGACATCTATCTCACGGCCGTCCCGAAACTTGACCGCGCCGATTTCGATAATCTCGTCGCTCTCCGGGCTGAGGCCGGTGGTCTCCAGGTCCAGGGCAACGTAAGTCTGATCCATCATTTGGAACTAAAACACCTTCGCCAAAATCTCAAATATGCCCCAGCCTAAATGGACAAGAACGATAGTCCTTATCATGCGCCCGGGCCAACTGTAAACGAGAAATTTCCACAGCGGAAATCTTAATACCCCGGAGGCGATCCCCACCAGGTCAAAGGGAAAGGGCATCATCGCAACGATAAATATGCCCTTGCTGCCGTAATTCCTCATCAGGCGTTGTATCTTCTCATAATTCTTCCGGTGTTTCTCCGGGATCATTACCCTTCCCCAGTAGCCGGCGAGGTATGCGGTGGCCTCACCCAGGGTCGCTCCGGTGGTTGCCACTACCGCAAGCCAGAATATCCCTCCACCTGAAAGCCCCATGATGCCCGGCGCCGCCACCAGGACCGCCCATCCGGGGAGGGGGAAAAGGATAGTCATGCTGGTAACCAGCATCAAGATGAAAATGCCCACAAAACCGTGTTCACGGACCAGCTCTTCCCAGTCGATATCCAGTTGGTAAACGATAAACGACAAGACGAGAATACAGAGTATGCCCAGCACCAGGAGACCCTTGCCTCTAATCACCTTCCGGCGAAGAAAGTTCATCGTTTACTAACCCTTCGGGGTGACCCTTCAGGGGAACCCTTGAACTGTTCACCCCGGAACTTTGAACCGCGGGTTGTCTGCACCAGCAAGGCCCCCAACCCTTCGTCCTTCAATCGTTTGGCCAGCTCCTCCCCCTCTGTTTGGCCCGGCACCAGCGTGAAGAGCATCGGCCCTGCTCCGACGAGATGAACGCTGCCGGCCCCGGCGGCCAG
>JALPXQ010000116.1 GCA_023271515.1 Dehalococcoidia bacterium
AGGTTAGCAGGCCAAGACAGGCAGATTGATTGCTCGGAAAGCCAGTTTAACCTCTTCCATCTCTTCCTCTGTAGGTGGTTTAGCGCAGGATAAAGTGTATTCCTTGTTCATGGCTTGCCATTTTTTAATCCCCAAACGATGATACGGCAGCAAGTCAACTCCTTGCAGTGAACTAAACTGGGCAAGGAACTCTGCCAACCGGCGGATATCACCCTTATCGCTGGTTATCCCAGGGATAACCACGTAGCGTAGCCAAAAAGGCTTCTTTAATGAATTCAGATATGAAATATTCTCCAGGATTAAATCATTGTTCCGACCGGTCAATTGTTTGTGCTTGCGGGTATCAATATGTTTAAGTCCCACGAGGAACAGATCAACCCATTCGCTTACCTCTTTGATTTGTTGACTGGAAGTGTAAAGGCAGGTATCAACCGCTGTGTGAATCCCCTCTCTTTTGAACTCGCTCAGCAGCTCCCGGATAAAGTTGAACTGAAAGAACGGCTCGCCTCCGGAGAGGGTGACCCCCCCTCCGGAGCGAACGAAATAGGGACGTGCTCGATTGATCTTCTCCACCACTTCCGCTACTGAATATTCCTTATAAGTGCCGGGCAGAGATTCCACCATATCGACATTATGGCAGAATACACAACGGAAGAAGCAACCGGACAAGAAAACAACATAGCGTATCCCTGGTCCGTCCAAGGTACTGAAACTCTCGAATGAATGAATCAGCCCTTTAGCCACAACTTGTGAGACCACTATGAAATGTTCGAGATATAACCTCTCGCTGTTGTTCCCGGGTAAGCTTGATAAAGTTCACTGCAAATCCAGAAACCCGAATCGTAAGCTGCGGATATTTTTCCGGATGTTCCATCGCATCCTCTAGAGTTTTCTTCTCAATTACATTCACATTAAGGTGTTGTGCGCCACGGGAGAAATATCCGCCCAGAAGACTCGCTAAATTATCTATTCTTTCTACTGGAGTCTTGCCCAATGCAGACGGAATTACAGTGAAGGTATTGGAGATACCATCCAAGCAGGAATCGTAAGGCAGTTTTGCTACTGAATTCAAGGACGCAATAGCCCCATTGGTGTCCCTCCCATGCATCGGATTGGCTCCGGCTGGGAATGGCTCTCCAGCCCTTCTACCATCGGGGGTATTCCCGGTATGCTTGCCGTAAAGCACGTTCCAGGTAATAGTGAGGAGGTGAAGGGTGTGCTGTGCGTTTCGGTAAAGGGGAAATCGGCGTAGTTTTTCAATAAATTCCTCTACCACCCCCACAGCAATCCCATCAGCCCTATCGTCGTCATTGCCGTACTTCGGAAAGTCTCCCTCTATCTCGTAGTCGATAACGAGTCCATCTGCATTGAACTTTGGTTTTACCCTGCCATAACGGATAGCGGAAAGGGAATCAGCAACGATCGATAAGCCAGCTATTCCAAATGCCATATAGCGCTTCACTTCTGGATCATAAAGAGACATTTGTACTCTCTCATAATAGTACTTATCGTGCATGTAGTGAACCAGATTTAGGGTATGAGCGTAAACTTCAGTGAACCAGTCCATGTAAACAGAGAATCTCTCTCGTACTTCGTCGTAGTTGAGATATGGGCCGGTCAAAGGAGCCATCTCCGGTCCTACAAGCTTACCATCTATCTCTTCTCTTCCGCCATTAATAGCCATGAGGAGAAGCTTGGGCAGGTTACATCTGGCACCAAAGAATTGCATCTCTTTACCGCATCTCTGGGCAGAGACGCAACAAGCAATCCCATAATCATCCCCCCAAACCGGCCGCATGAGATCGTCATTTTGGAACTGAATAGCGGATGTCTCAGCAGAAATCTCCGCAGCATACTTCCTGAAAGATTCCGGCATCCCCTCGCACAGGAGCACAGTGAGATTCGGTTCTGGGCTTGGTCCCAAATTCCTTAAAGTGTGTAGCAGGCGATAGGAAGTACGAGTTACTTTGTGCCTTCCATCCTCGGTCATGCCGCCCAATGGTGTAGTTGCCCATATAGCATCGTCAGTCATAAGCTCAGCCAACACCTTGGGCCGTAGATGGCGAATCATCCTTACCTTGATAACAAAATTGTCAATTAACGCTTGCGCTTCTTCTTCATCTATTAACCCACTTGCGATATCCCGCTCAATAAAGATGTCGAAAAAGGTATCCAGTTGTGGCAGGGAGCAGGCTGCACTATCTTCGTCTTTAACCATTGAAAGGTAGCCGAAGTAAGTCCATTGAATAGCTTCCTGCGCAGTCTGTGCCGGACGGGAGATATCGAATCCGTACGTATCCGCCATTGTCTTCATGTCTTCCAGTGCCCCGATCTGATCAGCAATCTCTTCCCTCAGGCGAATGGCCTCCTCGGTCATTTCCGGAGACATCTGTTGCAGATACTGCTGCTTATCTTCAATGAGTCGATCTATTCCATAGAGCGCTATCCGACGATAGTCACCAATGATTCTACCCCGACCAAAGTTATCAGGAACTCCAACCAGGAGGTTTGCGGATTTCAGTTTCCTCATCAGGGGTGTATACACCTGAAAGACAGCCTCGTTGTGCGACTTTCTGTACTTAGAAAAAACCTCTTTTATCTTAGGGCCTAGCTCATAGCCCCACTCTTCGGCAGCCCGTTCTGCAAAGCGTAATCCACCACGCGGCTTAGCCATCCTTTTTAAGGGAACATCAGTCTGAAACCCGACTATCTTTTCAAGATCCTTATCTAGATACCCTGGCGCATGGGAGGTGACGGAAGGGATCGTGTCCGTGTCTAGGTCCAATATTCCCCCCTTTGCCCGTTCCTCTTGAAACAATTCTTTGACCTTTTCCCATAGCTTCTCAGTGTCTGCGGCGATAGGAGCAAGGAAACTTGCATCCCCATCGTAGGGTGTGTAATTCCGCACGATGAAATCCCGGACATTGATCGTGTTCTCCCATTCTCCACCCACAAACTCTCTCCCCTTGGTGGCTAATGGTTTCTCTTTAGTAAGCACCTCTTGCATTTTTGTACCTCCTTTTTAAGTGGCTTTTTTCGCTTGATTTTCTCTGCAAACACAGATAGTCAAGGGGAAAGAATTTCCCCTTGAAATCCCCTTTCCTCTCGTTTAG
>JALPXQ010000117.1 GCA_023271515.1 Dehalococcoidia bacterium
CCCATACCGTGGCAAAACCTGATCGAGCTGGGATCGCCACCATGTTCGCCACAGATACCGATCTCCATATCCGGACGGGTAGCACGACCACGCTCAACACACCACTCCATCAAGCGGCCGATACCATCCTCGTCAATGGTGGCGAATGGATCCTGCGGCAGGATTCCCATTTGCTTATAAACTGGGAGAAACCTTGCGGAATCGTCCCGCGAGAGACCGCTGGCGGTCTGAGTGAGATCATTGGTCCCGAAGCTAAAGAATTCAGCCACTTCAGCAATCTGATCGGCGGTGATCGCCGCGCGGGGCAATTCGATCATTGTCCCTACCTTGTAATTCACCTTCACCCCATGTCTTTCAAATACCTCCGCGGCGATTCTACGAACCAGTCTATCCTGGTCTCGAAGCTCGTTTACGTGGCCGACCAGAGGAATCATGATCTCTGGATTGACATCCACCCCGGTTTTGGTTACCTCACAGGCAGCCTCCAGGATTGCCTCCGCCTGCATTTCGGTGATCTCCGGATATACAATCCCCAACCGGCAGCCGCGATGACCGAGCATTGGGTTGGCCTCACGCAGCGATTCCACTTTGGCCTTTAGATCCTCCACCGGCATATTCAAGTTCCCCGCCAGGATTTGCATCTCCCCTTCGGAGTGGGGCAGAAATTCGTGTAGTGGCGGATCCAGGGTTCTAATGATTACCGGACGGCCACCCATCACCTTGAAGAGGCCCGCAAAGTCTTCTTTCTGAAACGGCAGCAATTTCCTCAGTGCCGCTCGCCGCCCCATTTCGTCGGCAGCCAGAATCATCTCCCGGAAGGCATTGATACGATCGCCCCCAAAAAACATGTGCTCGGTGCGGCAAAGCCCGATTCCTTCAGCGCCGAAGGCAATGGCATTTGCCGCCTGCTCCGGTTGATCGGCATTGGCCCAGACACCCAAACGGCGGTTTTCGTCGGCCCAGCTCATAATCTGATGGTAAGTGCGATAGGTGCCGGATTGCTCCGGAGTGAGTGTCTTTTCCAGGAGAACTTGCAGCACCTCGGAGGGTTTAGTATCCAGCTTGCCCAGGATCACCTCGCCGGTAGAGCCGTCAATGGAAATCCAATCGCCTTCTCGGACCACTCTATCGTTTGCCTGAAAACAACGGGACCGGTAATCGATCTCCAAATCGCCGGCGCCCACAACACAGACCCTGCCCATCTGACGAGCAACCAATGCCGCATGGGAAGTCATCCCGCCGTGCTGGGTTAGTATCCCTTCAGCGGCATCCATCCCTTTGATGTCTTCAGGGCTGGTTTCAATTCTAGCTAGAATGACCTTCTCGCCTCGCCTTTTCCATTCGACTGCATCCAGGGAATTAAATACCACTCGACCTGAAGCTGCGCCCGGCCCGGCATTCAAACCTCTGGCTAATAATTTGCCGCTTGAAATCGCTTCTTCTTTTTGCTTCATATCGAATATCGGCCGCAGCAACTGATTCAGTTGGTCCGGTTCCACTCGCAATAGTGCTTCCTTCTTGTCGATCAGCCCCTCTTCGACCATATCCACCGCTATCCGAAAGGCGGCAAAGCCGGTTCGCTTACCGCGGCGCGTTTGCAGTATCCAGAGCCTGCCATTCTGGACGGTGAACTCTATATCCTGCATATCGCGGTAGTGTGTTTCCAACTTGTACGCAATTTCCTCAAACTGAGCGTATACCTCGGGCATGATTTCTTTCAATTGCATAAGCTGCAGCGGCGTGCGGATACCGGCGACCACATCTTCTCCCTGGGCATTCACCAGAAACTCCCCATAAAGCTCCTTTGCGCCGGTTGCCGGATTGCGCGTGAAGGCCACGCCGGTGGCCGAATTCTCCCCCATATTCCCGTAAACCATGCTCTGTATATTCACCGCTGTTCCCCATTCATCGGGGATGTTGTTCAATCTCCGGTAGGCGACAGCGCGTTCGCCGTCCCATGACTTGAACACCGCCCCAATGGCACCCCAGAGCTGGTCGAGAGGGTTTTCCGGAAACGGTTGGCCTGTACGCTCTTTTATCGCCTGCTTGAATTCCCCCACCAGTTGTCTCAAATCGTCGGCGGTCAGATCGGTATCGACTTCCGCCCCTCGTGCTTTCTTTTTGGCGTCGAGCAGCTCCTCGAAAGGATCGATATCCTCCTTGGCAATGGGTTTTAGTCCCAGCACCACATCGCCGTACATCGCCACAAGCCGGCGATAGCAGTCGTATCCGAAGCGAGGATTATTGGTCCTCTTGATTAGACCTTCAACCGTGGCATCATTTAGCCCCAGGTTGAGTATGGTATCCATCATTCCGGGCATGGAAACGCGCGCTCCGGATCGCACGGAAAGTAATAGCGGATTTTGCGCATCGCCGAATCTTGCCTCCATCGCTTGTTCAACATGATGAAGGGCTTCCATTACCTCCCTTTCCAGTCCATCCGGATATTGATAGCTATGTTGATAAAAATTGCATACCTCGGTGGAAATTGTAAATCCTGGAGGGACAGGGATGCCTAGCTTGGTCATCTCACCGAGATTTGCCCCTTTCCCACCTACGAGGGAAAGGTCATTCCTGCCGGCATCAGAGAACAAAACGACTGTCTTTTTCATGGCGGGCATCTCCTTTACTACTATTATTATACCACGATCGGCCCCTCACTGGGGCGCGACTCGATATTTGGGCCGGGAGAGGGTATAATAAGTTCATCCGAGGGCGCAAGATGAATTGGAAGACTCTTAAGGAGGCGAGAGGGAAACTTGCCGCAGAACAGGGCACCATCATCAAGGATTGGGGCGGCAGGATTCACATTGCCCTTATCTATCCTAGTTCCTACTCCTCGGGTATGTCCAATCTGGGATTTCAGACTATCTATGGATTCCTGAATCAGCATGACCAAATTGTGTGTGAAAGGGCCTTCTATGACGGATGTGAGCCGGTTTCATTGGAATCGCAAAGGCCCTTGTGTGATTTTGATATCCTTGCATTCTCCTTTTCCTACGAGCTCGATTATTTTAACGCAGCACACCTCCTGGAATCAAGTGGTATCCCTATCTTCGCTTCTGATCGCGGCAAACAC
>JALPXQ010000118.1 GCA_023271515.1 Dehalococcoidia bacterium
AACCGCCCGGGGAATGCGCACGCTTTCCGCTCGAATGACCGCCCCCTTTGAGCAAGCCGCCTCTCCGAGGAGCAGGCTCGCCGCCTTCAAGGCCATCTCTTCAAACGATGCCGTTTGACCGGTGCCAGGGTCGCGGCAGACAAATCTGATCCCCGTCGCCGGTTCGAAAGAGAGTAGGTCCGCAAGATCGATGGTCTGGAGAACGCTGGAAATCTCGTGATAGCCATCATCCCGCTTCCCCAATACCTCAAGGGTCAAGTTCACCTTAGCATAGGACGGAAGAGTTAACATGCAAAATCCTCAGTCTTGCGTGATTAGTGATTAGTGATTAGTGATTGGTGATTGGTGATACACCGTACTCCTAATTACCAATTATCTCCTGTGGCTGTCAACTACTGGCTGACGACTGACAACTGTTCGGGAGAGCTCAGCCCACTCCTCCAGGCTAAGCGTCTCGGCTCGCCTCTGGGGGGATATAGCCGACCTGTTCAAAACCTCGGCAGCAGCGGTGGGCGCAATTGAAAGCCCCTGAGCCAGGGCATTGCGCAGTTGCTTCCTGGGGGCGCTGAAACCGGCTCGCACCACCCGGAAGAATCCCTCGACCTCCACGACCGGCTGACTATAGACATCGATGCGCACGATCGCCGAATCGACTTTAGGTGGGGGATAGAAACTTTGTGCCGGAACATACCCTGCTATGACTGGTTTGCCGTACAGTTGGACGCTGACGCTCAAGATGCTCATCTTGCCCGGGACAGCGACGATGCTTTGGGCGACTTCCTTCTGCACCATCACCACCATGCACCGAGGCTTGAACTCCGCCTCCAGGAAATGACGGATGGCCGCGGAGGCAATATAGTATGGCAAGTTGGCCACCACTTTGTAGCTGAAATCAGGGTTGCCTATCTCATGCGCGAAAACCGCCAATGGGGCGAATTGGAGCACATCATCACTGACAATGGTGACATTGCTCCGGTGCGAGAACCTCTCCGTCAGGATCGAGGCGATCCGGGGGTCGATCTCGATGGCAACCACTCTCCCCGCGATTCCGGCCAGCTCCTCTGTGAGCACCCCCAGCCCCGGCCCCACCTCCACCACCGTATCATCCGGGGTTAGCTCTGCGGCCCCGGTTATCACCCGCAGCGCGGCCTGATCGACGAGAAAATGCTGCCCCAGTCCCTTCCTGGCGTGAAGGCCATAGTGCCTTAGCAAATTCTTGGTTCGCAGGAGCAAGGGATTTGATTCTTCGCGCAAGATAATCGCTACCTCAGCCAGGGCATCATCGCTCGCAGCTCTTTGCCCACCTGTTCGATCTCGTGTTCCGCCTCATGCCTGCGGTGGGCGTTGAAGACGGGGCAGTTGGCCTGATTCTCCAGAACCCATTCCCGGGCAAAGGTGCCATTCTGGATCTCCTCCAGGATGCTCCACATCTCGTCGCGGACCTCATCATTGATTATCCGAGGCCCGCGGGTGTAGTCGCCGTACTCGGCGGTATCGCTAACGGAGTAGCGCATGAAGCTGAGGCCGCCGCGGTAAATCAGGTCAACGATGAGCTTGAGTTCGTGAAGAACCTCAAAGTAGGCGATCTCCGGCTGGTAACCGGCCTCCACCAGGGTCTCGAAGGCGGTTTTCATCAGACTGGTAACGCCGCCACAGAGCACCACCTGCTCGCCGAAGAGGTCGGTCTCGGTTTCCTCGGCAAAGGTGGTCTCCAGAATCCCCGCTCGAGCACAGCCAAGACCTTTGGCATAGGCCAGGGCTACCTCTTTGGCCTTGCCGGAGGCATTCTGTTCCACCGCTATCAGTGCGGGAGGCCCCGAGTTTTCAGTATACAGTTGGCGCAGCATGTGGCCCGGGCATTTGGGCGCAATCATGGTGACGTCAACCCCGGAGGGGGGAACTATCTGGTTGAAATGGATGTTGAAGCCGTGGGCGAACATCAGCATCTTCCCCTCTGTGAGATTCTTCTCGATGGACTCACGGTAAATCCTGGGCTGCAGGGTATCGGGGACGAGCATGACGATAATATCCGCATTCCTGGATGCCTCGTCGGCGGTAGCCACCTTTAGTTCCGCCGCCTGGGCGCCCTTCCAGGACTTACCCCCGGGAATTGCGCCAACCATGACCTGGCACCCGCTGTCTCTCAAGTTCTGGGCATGAGCATGCCCTTGGCTGCCAAAGCCAATGATGCCGATGGTCTTGCCCCCGAGTAAAGCAAGGTCTGCATCCTTCTCGTAGTAGATCTTAGCCACTTTTCCTCCTTCAGTCCTCAAATCTATCTACCTGACCGTCGTTTAGATTGTCCCTGCCCTTGTTTGCGAAGGGGCCCGATGGTCCCCCGTACCATCGCGATACGCCCGGTGCGAGCCAGTTCAATTATGCCGAATCCCCGCAGGAGCTCGACGAGTGAGCTTACCTTGTCATCATCGCCGGTGACCTCTATCACAATGGAATCGGGGGCGACGTCGAGTATGCTCGCCCGAAAGATATCGGTGATCTGCATGATCTCGCTCCGCGTCGATGGACTGGACTCTACCTTTATCAGAGCCAGTTCGCGAGCAACGATTGTTTCTTCGCTGATGTCGGTAACCTTGATCACCTCGATTAGCTTATCGAGCTGCTTTCTGACCTGCTCCACGGCGGTGGTAGCGCCGTCAACGACGATGATCATTCTGGAGAGCCCCGGTATCTCCGAGTGCCCTACGGCGAGACTCTCGATGTTGAATCCCCGCCGGCGAAAAAGGCTGGCTACTCGATTGAGTACGCCCGGCCGGTCTTCAACCAGAGCAACTATGGTGTGTTTTATCGCCGACATTTTCGTGCTACTCACAGATTGCTGATATTGCGCGGCTTGCTGCCGAAATTCCACCTTCTCCCCTGGTGCTTCGATGATCTCGGTGATGGCTGCCCCCGGTACGACCATCAGATAGACATTCTCCTCGGGCTCGACCACGAAGTCGATCAGGAAAGGCCCTGGATGATCCATCGCCTTCTGAATGGCAGGGATCACTTCAGCTTTGCTCCTTACTCTGAGGGCGGGCAATCCATAGGCCTCAGCAA
>JALPXQ010000119.1 GCA_023271515.1 Dehalococcoidia bacterium
AGCGGTGGCAGTTGTGCCCAAAGCGTTATGTCAAGCCCACCGGCGAATGCCTAAGCGGTATGCCCAGCTTTCCATAACAGTTATAGTGCGACCCACATCGGTGCATCCAAACCCCCATTTCCTCCAACCTGGCAAGGAAGCCATCATGGGCGACCGCCCACCCTGCCTGCAGCAGGCAACCAGGATTAATGCCACGGACGTTCAGCGAAATCTTTGTTCCAGCCCCCTGCTTGGCCAGGGAGAGATTTCTACTGAGCCTGCCCCAACGCGATATTGAGGACAAGAATCTAATGGGGAGTGGATTCACACAAAGAATCATCTTTCATATCAGGAGATTCCTGGGAATGAATGTCTTCCTGTGTGATACTTGCAAGTGGGACTGGCGCAGCGCCTGTCACCATCCGGAGCGTCCCAACGCAACCCGGTGTCCGGATTACGAAAAGCGAGGGTAAATACAATAAGAAACCCCCACGTTCGGGGGTTCACGGTTCAGTGGTTCAGGGTTCAAGGGTTCCCCTGAGGGGTCACCCCGAAGGGTTAGAAAACGATGAACATAAACCAGTACCAACCGTGAACCTTGAACCGTGAACCCCTGGGCCTGCGGCCGGGGGGCAGGCCTGGCAACCTGAGTAATGGTTATCAGGCCGTATCGCCCGTTTCTTCGCTTCATCTCGTACATCGCCGTGACCGTCATTCTCGCTCCGGTACAGCCAATGGGGTGCCCTAACGAGATGCCGCCGCCATTGGGGTTGGTCTTCTCCCATGTTATGTTAAGTTCCCTCATATGCCTCGACCTACTCCTCGGGTGCAAGCTTAATCAGCCAGAAGTCACTCTCCCCTGCGCCAAAGGAGTTTGTCCTTCCAGCGATGATGAAGCCGCCGCAGGCAGTCTGCTCAACCGAGTGTGCCAAGTCCAAATCGGTTCCCCCAAAGGTCTTGGCCCATTCCTTATTTCCCTCTTCATCGGTCTTGACCAGCCAGAAATCACTCCCTCCGGCACCAAAAGACTTTGTGTCTCCGGCAATGATGAACCCGCCGTCTGTAGTCTGCTTCACCGACGATGCGCCCTCGCAGTACCTTCCCCCAAAGGTGCGGCTCCACTCCTTATTTCCCTCTTCATCGGTTTTGATCAGCCAGACATCGTCCTTCCCTGCGTCAAAGGATCTTGTCTCTCCGGCAATGATGAAGCCGCCGTCAGCGGTCTGCTGGACTGACCATGCTGCATCCCGCCCGGCTCCGCCAAAGGTGCGGTTCCACTCCTTGTTTCCCTCTTCGTCGGTTTTGATCAGCCAGACATCACCCTTCCCCGCGCCAAAGGACCTTGTCTCTCCGGCAATGATGAAGCCGCCATCAGCAGTCTGCTGGACTGAGAATGCGATATCCCGCCCAGCTCCGCCAAAGGTCCGGCTCCATTCCTTATCTCCCTCTTGATCGGTTTTGACCAACCAGACATCAAGGTATTCCACCCCACCGGCTCCGCCACTTCCGGCAATGATGAAGCCGCCGTCCCTAGTCTGCTGGAGAGAGTATGCCATCTCTAAGTCCGCTCCACCGAAAGTCCTGTCCCATTCCTTATCGGGCGGTGGGAAAGGACTCGGGGTGGGTACCGGATCGGGGGGATATGGTGGTACCAGAGGGCAGCCCGCAGCCAGGAAACTCACTAGTAGCAACGCTAGTAAAGGCAGTGACAGTCTCTTTTTCATTTTTTCATGCCTCGCCAACTTTTCTAAAGAGCCAAGCTTTTGTTTCTCCTTTTTCTTCGTTGACCCTGGATAAACAAAATACTTGTGCGGTTAGGGCGAGGAGTTGCTTCTGAGAAAGACAACCCTCGCCCGTGCCGCCGCTACAAGATGCCCGTGTTTGACACGCCTGTTCAGGCACTGCTCATGAGGCCTTTTACAACCTGCTCTGAAGGTGTATCAATTCCCATAGCGAATGCGAACCAAGTAGAGGAACCAGATGGAGCGGGGGGGCATTAAGAGCATCCCAGCAAAGCTCCCTGTTATCGCTTTCACAATACGAATCAGTGACTAGCACACGCCGGCCATGAGCGGTGGACCAGTGCCATCCTTTTACAGCGACCCAGTGGGCTTTATCTTTGCCGTCAATGTCCATCCAGCCACATAACCCCAGTGGATCGTTAGCGGTTATAGCCCTTATTACATCCCACCAGATCCGGCGACCCGAGTAGCGCGAATAGGTAAAATGTTCTTCGCCGCGGTCCGCAGCATAACTCACAAACCCCGGGCCATAGTGCCACGGAAGGGTCCATCCATAAGGAAAGGATAGGGTGCGCATCTCCCGTTGGAGTCCCTCAAACATCTTCAGGGGGTCGGCGTCCAGACGCCAATTGCCCTCGACTTCCCTTTGCCACATGCCAATGGACACCCCTGAGGCAGGACCACACCAGACCTTCCTAACACCAGCACCCAGAAGCTCATTGCCCCACGCTACCATTCGATCCGCGTCCCGTATCGTTCTCCACGTCTTTTTCACATGAGGCTCCCAATAAGGGGACATAAGCAGGGATTGTTTACTCCCTGCTCTGGCAGCCCTATACTCCACGGGGCAGGGCATAGCCGTGGGTAACATCCGGAGGTCTGGTTCCACAAAGGAGCAACCGGTAGCGAGGTTTATCCCCGCTACCCTGCCTTCAACCTCCCATACTGCGTAGAAGCCCCGTAAGATATTCAAAAGCAGAAGCTTCGGTTGGCCAAGCGTTTCTTGAGCTATTTGCAGGCCATGTTCCTTTCTTAACAGGGTGGTAGCCTCACCCGCCGGGGGAATGGAGAACGGCGGTCTATCTGCGGCTTCAAATATTGGAAAGCCATATGCAGAGCTGCCGACAAGAACGCGGCCTACGGTTTTGCCATTGTTTTCAATGGCGAACATATAGGCTATTACCTCACCTCTTGGGTTGTGGAAGGCTTGTGGCGCTGTCAAATGAGCGCCCTGCCATTCGAACCGCTCTGGTTTGGTAAAGGCGATGCTGTCAACCCAGGCTTGACCTGCTCTGCGAGC
>JALPXQ010000012.1 GCA_023271515.1 Dehalococcoidia bacterium
CATAGTAGTCGGATTTATCGCTGTGGCTATAATGTCAGCCCTGTATGCCATAGTGCCGGGGATAGGTTGAGGCTACGAGTTATGAGTGCTGAGGCTGGGGGAGCTTAGAGGTCAATAATGAAACAGAGAGAGGAGCAATCGCCGGCATGGGAGAGCCACTATCAGGGGATTCCGAACTTCAACCTCATACCACCGGAATACCGCAGGGCGACCATTTCGCGACGGCAGCTCGTGATTTACCTGCTGCTTCTCCTGATGATAGTCGCGGTGGCCTCCTTCATTCCCGGTCTTTACCAGAGAATCTCAGCCCACCAGGCCGCCATCGAGGCCCTCGGGAGAGACATACTGGCCATCGAAGCGGAATTAGAGGCGGTGAGTGCCGAGAGGGACGACGCCCAGGAATTACTCGCCACCATAAGGGGGATGAGGGAGGAGCATCAGGCTTTACTCAACCAGAGGCAACAGGACTGGAGGGAGCTGGGGGTGAATCCAGCCGAGTGGCACCAGGTTATGTTCGCCGTTTTTCGTTCGCGGCTCTTCGGAGTGCAACTCTCCTCCATAGAGCAGCAGGGGATGGAAGTGGCCCTCAGCGGGACCGCCCCTGATTACGGGGCGCTTCTTCGCTATCGAGCCGCGCTCCTGGCCGATCCCACCATCAGTCGAATCGTCTCCTTTGATTCAGAGATAACCGAGGCGGCTGTTTCTTTTTCTCTGGTTGTCAGGATAGAGGAATGATGCCCGATCGCAGGAAGATTCTACGTCCGGACATAGCCCTGATAATACTCCTGGTAGCAGTGATGGCGATGGGGCTTTTCCTCTTCCGGGAGAATGCCGGTCTCCAACAGGAGGAGGCGAGGCTTCGAACGGAGCTGGGAGCGTCCGAGATGCGCCTCCGGATCGTTGCAGAAAGGCTGTCCGAGATCGAGTCTCAGATTAGAGAGGAGATCGCGCCTGAGGAGCTGGACCCTGGCGAGAAAGAGGCCATCATTGAAACCCTGCGTCAGCGTCTGGGGCAGGCCCTTCATGCCGCAGACCCCTTCCCCTCCAGGGAAGAAGCGGCGTGTGTTGCCGGTCAGATCAGTCGGCAGGCGAGGCAACGTAATCTTGTCATCACCCGGTGGAGCTTCAGCTATACCTCCACCGTCCTGGAAGAGAGGAGCTATCCTGCCATAAGCCATAGCCTTGATGTTGAGGGCGAGGTGGATTCCCTGATCGGTTTTCTCCAGGGGCTTGCCGGTGTGCCCGTGGCCCCGGTGATACAGAGTATGGATATCAGGCCGCACGAGGAAAAAGAGGGTCTCTGGCGCATGAGGCTGGAGATGATTGTTCATTTCTTGTAGAAAGGGGTATCATGAGAATAAGCCTGTTCGGGCCAAAAAAGCTTCTCTCACTATCGACGGACGGTGCTAACCTTAAGCTGCTTGCCTGCCGGGGAGGGAAGGTGTCCGCCTGGAGTATTACCCCATTTAATCCCGGATTTCTAAGCGGTGGATTTATCGCTAACCCGGAAGGACTGGCGGAAGTAATAAAAACCGCGCTGAGCAAGGAAGGCCTCGACGGGCGGGGACAGGTGATCGCCTCCATTCCCGCCTTCCACTCGGTTTCTCGATTCCTGGAAATTCCCGGCACCAAGGAGATTCCTCCCGAGGTCGCCATCCCCCAGCAAGCAAGAAGGGAGATGGGATACTCTCCGGAGGGCAGTCTCTTGTGCTGGCATCCTCTGGGAACCACCGCCGGCAAGCGGCGGTATCTGGTGCTCTCGGCACCCAAAGAACCGGTCATCACCCTCATCGACACCCTCAAACTGGCCGGGCTCCGTCCCCATATGATCGAGACCTCTTCCTTTGCCCTGGTCAGAGCGGTGAATCAAACCCGGTCCATCATCGCCGCTGTGGAACCCAACAGCCTTGACATCGTGATCACCAGTGAGTCTGTCCCGGTGGTAAGCCAGAGCATGTTCTTCGGGGAGGAGCCCATGAGCGCCGATGCGCTTCCGTCGCTGCTCACCGATGCTCTGGACCGCATCATTACCTTTTACAATGATACCAGGCCGGATAAGCCGCTGTCGGCCGATACGCCTTCTTACCTCTTCGGCTCGGCGCTTTCGCTGAACTCCGAAATCGCCGCGGCGTTTGAAACTGCTCTTGCACACCCGGTCTCCGAGTTCCAGCCGCCGCTTCTTTACCCGCCGGATTTCCCCAGGGCGGAGATGGCGATCAACATCGGGCTGGTGTTGAAAGAGTTTTGAACAAAATGTTGACCTTTATCGGTTTTATTATCGGGATTTGCATCGGCAGCTTTCTGAATGTCTGTATCGATCGCCTGCCGCGGGGGCAATCGATAGCAAGTCCCCCCTCCCACTGCCCCACGTGTGGCCGGAAGCTCAAAAGGATTGAGCTCATTCCGCTGGTAAGCTATCTCTGGCTCAGAGGCAGATGCCGTTCTTGCGGCACAGGTATCCCTCGCCGTGTCATTGGTGTGGAGCTGGGCACCGGGTTTCTTTTCGCCTTCCTCAGCTTCAGTTACGGTTTCGGCGTGGAGTTCCTGGTTCTGGCGCTTTGCGGAAGTCTCTTTCTCGTTCTGGCGGTAATTGACCTGGAGCATGGGCTGATCCTGAACAAGATCGTTTATCCCGCCATCGGGATAAGCCTGCTTCTCTCCCCCTTCTGGCCCAGCCTCGGCTTCGCCAGGCCGTTCCTGGGGGGCACTGGCATGCTCCATTCCGCCCTTAGCTCCCTCAGCGGAGGGCTGATCTTTGCCGCCCTTCTCTTCGTTATCGCCCTGATTTACAGCGGGGGGATGGGCTGGGGGGATGTGAAGATGGCGGCGCTTATCGGGTTGATTACCGGTTTCCCCTACGTGCTGATGGCGATGATGCTCTCTTTGGTGAGCTCCGGGATTGTGGCCATCCTTCTGCTCGCCTTGCGCCTGAGATCCCGCAAGGAGGCCATCCCCTTCGGCCCCTTCCTCTCGCTGGGGGCCTTCATCGCCCTTCTCTGGGGGCAGGAGCTCATCACCTGGTACCTGGGGCTGCTGGGATAGGGAGACAAAGCAATGAAAAGGTTCCCCGTGCTGCCGCCTTATGAGAGAGGCATCTACGTTTTCCTCTCCACCTTCCGTTTTCTTGCCTTTGTCCTGGCGATAGCCCTTATATTCGTTGCTCCCAGGGTGCCGGCGGGCGCGCAGATGTACATCCTCACCGGCCTGCTGGGCATCTACACCATTCTGAAAATCCTCTTCCCCTTTCGTCTCTGGCAAAAAAGCTTTATGGCCTATGCCGTTCTCGGAGGGGATCTCGGGGTTTGTCTGGCACTGGTTCTCCTCACCGGCGGGGCGGACAGCCCCTTTCTGGTCTACTCTCTGGTTCCCACCATCGTCGCCGCCCTCTTCTTTGAGCCCCGGGTAGCTCTCATTATCGCCTCTCTCTCCTCGATGAGCCTGATTGTTGCCCACGTAGGACTAAGTCGCCTCACCCCCCATTTCGCGCCGGTGCTGGCCGATGGATTCTTGACTATCGTGACAATGTATGTCATCTCCTGCTTCCTTCTGGCCACCATAACCTTTCGGGTCAACCTGAACCTCTACCGGCGCATAGAAAGTGCTACCATCCTGGAGGAGCGAAGGCGGCTGAGGCAGGAGACTCACGATAACATAGCGCAGGTGCTGGCCTACCTCGGCACCAAGACGCAGTTGATCAAGCGATCGCTCCCCTCTTCGGAGGACAAGCTGCTTGCCGAACTGGACGAGATCCACCGGGTGATGGCGGATTCCTACTCCGACATTCGGGAATCCATCGACTTCCTGGCCGCGGAAGCCGAGCCGCTATCGTTGGTCTCCACCCTGGCCGGACACGTGGCGGAGTTCGGCCGGCGCACCGGCATCGAGACCGAATTTACTGCCCCTAAGGAATTGCCCGGCCTGCATCCCACCGCGCAGTTGCAACTGCTGCGCATCGCTCAGGAGGGACTGAGCAATGTAAGAAAGCACGCCTCAGCCAGCAAGGTGTGGATCAACATCGAGAATACCTCAGAGGGCCTACTGTTGAGGATTAAAGACAACGGGCGGGGATTCTCTCCCTCGACCCCGAAAGGAGCCGGACTCGGCATAATGAAGGAGCGGGCAGAGGGCATCGGAGCGACTCTGGGGGTCGAACCATCCCCCGGGCAGGGGACAGAGGTGCGGGTCCAGGTGCCCTGGAAAGGCTCGAGAGTCAGCCGTTAGTCAAGAGAGGGAAGGAGCAAAATGGAACAGATCAAGGTTCTGGTCGTTGACGACCATTCCCTGTTTCGCGGTAGTGTGGTGGGGGTGATCGCTTCCCAGGAGGATATGCAGGTGGTGGCTGAGGCCGAGAACGGGCGGGAGGCCATCGAGAAGGCCCGGGAGGTCCAGCCCGATATCGTGATCATGGACCTCTCCATGCCGGTGATGGGCGGTGTCGAAGCTACCCGCCTTCTGCTGGAGGTGGTACCGGGGGCCAACGTCCTCATGCTCACCATCTCTGAAAAAGACGAGGACCTCTTCGATGCCATGAAGGCCGGGGCAAGAGGCTATATACTCAAGGGCGCTGACCCCGAGGAGCTGGTGCGTGCCGTGACCCATATCGCCCAGGGAGGGGTCATAATCTCGCCCGCTATGGCTCCCAAACTACTGGCCGAGGTGGGTGTGTCCAGGGAGCCGCAGAAGAGGGAGGAACTCGGTTTGAGCCCGCGGGAAAGGGAAATCCTGGCGCTTATCGCCGATGGGCTAACCGACCGGGAGATTGCGGAGGAGCTCTTTATCTCGGTGAACACCGCCAAGACCCATCTGAAGAATATCCTGACCAAGCTCCAGGTCAAGAGCCGTGCCCAGATCGTTGCCCGCGGGGCGAGAGCAGGGCTGCTGGACGAGACGCGGGAGAGCCCGTAGGGAGAAGCCGGGAGCAAGCAACGCCATCATTCAGGGCAAAGCAAAAAGTGGAGAAGTTAACTACCCCGGTTGAGATACAATTTAGCCGGCACTGCTTGCTGAAAATTGAGTTATTGAAATCGCATGGTTTTGCCCTCGCAACAGAAATCATGGAGAGTATTATCAGATTTCCAGATAAAACAGACAAGAGCTATAAAGGTAGGTCAATTGCCCAAAAAGGTTGGGATGACACGCACGTTGTGAGGGTGGTTTACGAAAGGAGCGCACCGCCTGCCGGGAACGTCCAAAGCAGCCGGAGCTTGGTCACCCTGGGGTCGATGATGACCTCCTCACGCTCGAAGTCCAACTTGAACCTCCACTTCTGCATCGTGGTAGCGCCGATGATGAGTCTTTCTGAGAGACCCGGGATCACCATAAACTCATCGGAGAAGCGGTAGCCATCGAGGTGGAAATTAAGGCTCACCCGCTCTCTTGCCTCCACGCTCTCCCCTTCTTTCGCCGTCCCCAATCTCATCGGCTCCGGTAGAACATCTATCGCTCCCAGTTTCTCTGCCAATGACTTCTCAATACAGGAATAGGTAGCGCCGCTGTCAAATAGCCCTTCTACCTCCTCCTCCCCTCTGGAACCCACAAGCCTCATATTCCTGGCAATAATGGTCATGGGTTTCCCCCTCGTTTCGAGTTTAGCGCTTTGCTCTCTCCTTGTCAAGCAAAACCTAAAACCCAAAACTCCCCCGGACGAGCGAACCCTCTCCGAGCGCAAAAATCCTCCCTTTGGGCGATTGTCGGCCTCAGAGCACTAAAGACAGTGAGAAAAACGGTCTATCTCTATCACCTGGATACCGGCGAGTGGCCCACTGAGTGGAGCGAGGGCGATCTCTCATCGGGTTCCAGCGACAGAGGCGACCATCAGCTCTGGGGTAGCCGAAATGATGGTGACACTGATGACGTCGGTGGCTGGGACGGCCCCTATGTTGATCGGCATCATCGCCAAGCAGTAATTCCAAACCAACCGATGGTCCAGAAAGGGGAGCGGGGCCCTGTGCTCCGCTCTCCTCCTAATGGCCATGCTCCCCATGCCGGAGGGGTCTCCCCACTCTGTGGGAGAGGTCTCCTGACCTTGCGCCATTAACCCTTCAGGGCTTCGTCGTGAGCTCAGCCGAACGGCTGAAGCATGAATTCCGTGGGTAAGCACCTATCAGCTTTCAGCCTTGCCCCCGCCGGGATAAACCCCGGCGCTACGGGCTCGGGGGGAGACAGGTCAGGTCTCGGCATGAAGAGGATACGCCGGCATAAAGCCGGTGCATCCGGCGGCTAAAATGTGCCGGCCGCCAAACGCCGGTAATCACAGGGCCACAAGAATGGTCAGGATGATGGTCACCCACATCGGGATGAGGACGCCAAGCATTATTCCTAAAGTCCAGCGGAATTGAATTTGCATCTCCCGCCGAACCTCGCCAAACCCGCTATCCACCCCCGTCTGCAGATGCTCAAACCTCGTCTCCAGATGCTCAAACCTCGTCTCCAGATGCTCAAACCTGGAGTCCAGGTGATTGAGCCTGGCCCTCACCTCCTCCAGGATTCCCTCAACCCTGGCCATCCGCTCTTCGAGTGCCGGCGCCTGTTTCACTTCCATGCAATCCTTTATAGCAGCAATTCATACGAAAGTCAACTTCCCGGGCGGAGAGCTTCATCGATAGCGCATTACCCTGTAACTACCCAGCAACCGACCCCGGCCGCAGGCCCAGGGGTTCACGGTTGACGGTTCACAGTTCACGGTTCAGGGTTCACGGTTGATGGTTGTTTGCCTAACCGTTCAATCTTGATCGCTCTCTAAAGGGTGCAGGGGGTAGTAGGTAGCGCGTAGCCTCCCTACTCCCTACACGCTATGCGCTACACGCAAATTGCAGAACTCCTGACATCATACTGGCGACAGCTTGGCAAGGCATGATATGTGCCTCATGGTGCGTAATAATTACTGTAGCATACCAGGTCGGGCCACGGCTCGCTTGGCGGCTTCTCAGTTACTGACACCAACTGGCTCCTGCAGTACCAGCCAGCCTGGGATGCATAAATTATTGCGCGGATGTAACGGAGTGAAGGGTCTCAGAGATTCTTCGCTGAGCCTGCCCTGAGCGGAATGAGATTCTTCCCCTTCACTGCGTTCAGGGTCAGAATGACAGAAGCGAAGGGCTCAGAATGACAGCAAGGTGAACAGTTACCACGGGGGATCACCCAAAAGGGGTAAAAATCACTCTCTTGAGTGATTGACATACCGCAAATGAGGGGTTAGCATAAAGAGTGAGTGAGGGCCAGCAGGAAGACGGAAGGGCGGGGCGGGGACTCCAGACTCTAGATCCCAGGCCCTCGACTAAGAAAAGGAGGTGAGAAGAAAAACAGGAATCTCAACTTTTAACCATCTCTTAACAAAACGTTAACATAGCCTTAACATTCCTGTGTTATGCTATTTACAGAAGGGGGGGGTTGATGATGCAAGGCTTTAGAAGTAAGGCCAAATAAGCAGGGCAAGGAGGTGATAAACAAAGCAAGAACATGTATAGAAATCTAGAGGAGGGAGGATGGGCGGTGGGACTGTTAACTGAAGACTGTTGACCGTCAACTAAGAAAAGGAGGAAAAATGAAGAGACTCATTGACAAAGCAAGGAAAATCCACCGCAACCAGAAGGGTTTCACCCTCATCGAGCTGCTGGTGGTGATGGCCATCCTGGCCATCCTGGTCGGGCTGATAGTGCCCAACTTCTTCGACATAACCGATGAGGCCGACGCCACCCAGATAATGGGGCAGCACGAGAAGATGCAACAGGCGGTCTTTCTCTACTACCTGGATACCGGCCAGTGGCCCACCGAGTGGAGCGGGGCTTCCCTCGATAATACTGCACAGCATCAACTCTGGCATGCTGGCAATGTCGCCGGCTGGGACGGCCCGTATCTGGAGCGGCCCATTTTGCAGGAGAACAGGTGGGGTGGACATTGGGGGGTGTTTGAGAACCGGGAGCTGACTGGTGCTCCCGGTGACATTTTTGACTACACCGTCTTGCTCTACGCAAACGTCCCTCTGGAGGTATGCCGGGATATAGATGAGCGGATGGATGACGGCAAGTGGTGGGACGGCTTTGTCCAGTACTATGGAACGCACTGGGGCTATGGTGAGCCAGACAACGCCAATTTCCTCTCAATCGTTATCGCACGCCAGCACCAGGAATAAGGAAGGGATCAAGAGTATGGCGGGTGTGGTGAAACGGAGTAACCGAAAGGGGAGCGGGGCCTTGTGCCCCGCTCCTTTTTGGTGTGTCTGGCATGTAAAAAAATGTCGTGGGGTCAGGTGTTGACCTTTGACTTCTTGTCGTGGTCATCGCCAGGCACCAAAGCCCGCCGCAGGCAGGTAGTTTTTATGGACCTCACCCCCATGCCGGAGGGGTCTCCCGACCTCGATCGCCCCTGGGAAAGGCCTCCCGCATATGAATCCCCTTCCAGTCTCCCTTGAAGGGCAGGGGTGAGGCCTGACAGGCCCTGACAAACCTCTGAAAGTATAACGCCCTCATAAGCCTTGGCTGCCTCACTGATGATAAAATATATCCTGGCTTTATCATCCGGCTGGCATACAGGAATCATAAGTCCATTGTAACACATATTGACTATAGGAGAGGGGTCTAGTGTTGCGCTTCAATGGAAGTCGGACTGCCGGCTTTGAGGGAGAATGAGAAACTCCCTCCTGAATAAGGTATAATAACCAAGGAGGAAGGGGTAACAGTGGGAAACATAGGGTCACCCCTTCCCAGAAAGGAGCTAGCAGGTATTGGAAAGAACTCTTGTACTGGTCAAACCAGATGCCATGCAAAGAGGCCTGGCAGGGGAGATCATCTCCCGTCTTGAGCGCCGGGGGCTGAAGATAGTGGCCATGAAGATGATTCAAATGGATGCAGCCCTGGCAAAACGACACTACGCCATTCACCGGGGCAAACCCTTCTTCGAGAAACTGGTTGCCTATATCACCTCTGCCCCGATCATCGCCGCCGTCTTTGAGGGGCCACGAGCTGTGGATGTGGCTCGAAAAACAATGGGAGAGACCGACCCTGCCGGCGCCGCCGCCGGAACCATCAGGGGCGACCTGTCGGTGGAGATCGGGCGTAATCTGGTACATGGGTCAGATTCGCCGGAGAACGCCGAAGAGGAGATCGAGCTGTTCTTCTCGCCACAGGAAGTGATCTCTTATGAGCGGGAGATCGATCGCTGGATCATAGAATCTTGACCACCGTGGCGCCCCCGTCCCACATTTTCTCCAGGGCATAAAACTCGCGCTGTTGCGGGGAGAAAATGTGGACGATGATGTTACCCAGATCCATGATGATCCATCCGGAGTTTATGCTTCCCTCCTGCCGGCGCGGAGAGATATGTTCTTCGGCTAGCACCTGGTCAATCTCATCGCAAATGGCCTGTAACTGGCGTTCGCTCTCACCGTTGCAGATGACAAAGTAATCCGCAAAGCCGCAGACGTCTCTCAGATCAAGCAGGTGAATATCAGAGGCCTGCTTATTCAAGGCGGCATCTACTATCTTCCGGGCTATTTCGGCAGTTTCCAGAACAGAGCACCTCCGCATACCATTATACCACGGTAAGATACCGCTGGAAAGCTGTGTCAATCTTCTGATCCTTGACTGTGCCCCGGTTTTTGGCTATACTTAAATCACCAATCTAATCTGCGGAGGCAACAATGCTGCGTATCCCCGGTCCCACGCCATGCCCCGAAGAAGTGCTTCAGGCAATGACCAGGCAGATGATCAATCATCGAGGTGTAGAATTCGAGGCCCTGTTGCGCTCGGCAACCGCCCGACTCAAGGAATTCTTCCAGACTAAGGGAGATGTTTTGATTCTGACAGCCTCTGGAACAGGGGGAATGGAGGCCGCTATTGTGAATACCCTTTCTCCCGGCGATAAGGTGCTAGCAGTGATAAACGGCGTCTTCGGAGAGCGATTTGCTGATATCGCTGAGGCATATGGCGCCGAGGTAGAGCGCCTGGCGTTTCCCTGGGGCCAACCCGGCGACCCCGATGCTATCCGTCGGGCATTGGACTCCGACAGGTCAATCAAAGCAGTGCTCGTCACCCATAATGAAACCTCCACCGGCGTGACCAGCGATCTGGCTGCAATCAGCGCGGTGGTGAAACAGTACGACAAGCTACTGCTGGTAGATGCCATAAGCTCTCTGGGGTGCATCGATCTCCAGACCGACGCCTGGCAATGCGACGTGGTAGTCACCGGATCCCAGAAGGGATGGATGATCCCGCCGGGGCTGGCTTTTATCAGTGTGAGCCCGAAAGCGTGGGACGCCCATGCCCGAGCCAGGATACCCCGCTTCTACTGGGATTTTGCTCAAGCAAAAAAGTTCCTCGAGCGGGGACAAACCCCCTGGACCCCGGCAGTTTCTATTCTCTATGCTCTGGCTGTGGCACTCGAACTGATGGCCGGAGAAGGGTTGGCCAACATATTTGCCCGCCACGCTCGTATAGGGCAGAGAACCAGAGACGAGATCAAAGCCCTGGGGCTTCCACTCTTCGCCGCAGAGAAGTATGCCTCGAACACGATTACCGCGGTCAAAGCACCCGATGGCCTCGATGCCAAGCGCCTGCTCACCATACTCCGCGAGGAACACGATGTCATCCTTGCTGGAGGACAGCGGGGGCTGGCCGGAAAGATATTCCGCATCGGCCATCTGGGATGGGTGACCGAGTCAGATATTGATGCCGTGATTGAGCGGCTGAGGACAGCGCTGCCAAAGGCAGGCTTCGCAACGGCCTAAAGGAAGGAACATCATGAAGATACTGATCACCGAGCCCCTGGCTGAGGAAGGTATAAACATCCTCAGTGCTCATGCCGAGGTGGATATCCGGTTGGGGCTGAAGCCGGAAGAGCTTCGAAACATAATCGGCGACTATGAAGCCCTGGTAGTGCGCAGCGAGACCAGGGTCACCGCCGAGGTCATTGAAGCAGGGAAAAGGCTCCAGGCCATCGGCCGTGCCGGCGTCGGTGTGGATAATATTGACCTCGATGTGGCAACCAGCCGCGGAGTTGTCGTCGTTAACGCCCCGGAGAGCAATATCCTCTCAGCAGCGGAACATACCATCGCCCTCATGATGGCCCTGGCTCGCAACGTCCCCCAGGCCCATGCTCACCTCAAATCTGGTAAATGGGAACGCAAGAGGTTTATGGGTGTTGAGGTTCGAAACAAGAAGTTGGGCATCATCGGACTGGGCCGTGTGGGTTCGGAGGTAGCCAAGAGGGCCAAGGGCATGGGGATGCACCCTGTAGCCTACGACCCTATGGTTTCCCTCGACTATGCCAGGAGCCTTGGTGTGGAGCTTGTCTCTCTGGAACAATTGCTCAAGGAATCCGATTTCATCACCCTTCATATTCCACTTACAGCGGCCACCAGGGGCTTGATTGGAGATGGTGAGCTACGATTGGTCAAACCAGCAGTCCGACTCATAAATACCGCACGAGGTGGCATCATCGATGAAGAGGCTCTCCTTGAGGCAATTGAAGAGGGCAGGGTAGCCGGCGCTGCTATCGACGTCTTCACAAAGGAACCGGCTACGCAAAGCATTCTGCTCAAGAGCGACAAGATCATAGTAACACCTCATCTTGGGGCATCCACACTCGAGGCCCAGGCCGGTGTGGCGGTGGATATCGCCGAGCAGGTCACGGACATTCTGCAGGGCAGGCCCGCCAAGTATGCGGTCAATATGCCCCTGATTTCGGCGGAGATATTGCCGTTCCTGACACCATTCATGAAGGTGGCATCTCTGGTAGGGAGGCTCTTGGCTCAGCTTGCCGAAGGACAACTCAGCATCATAACCATCAGGTGTGAGGGTGAGATTGCTGATCAGGGGACTGATGCGCTCAAGGCTGCGGTTATCGGGGGGCTCCTGGAATCAACCACCGATGAGCGAGTCAATCTGGTCAATGCCAACGTTATTGCCCAAAGAAGGGGACTCAAGGTCATCGAGCAGAGGAGTACCGCCTGTGAAAACTACGGCAACCTGATCACGGCAGAGGTTACCACCAGCGCGGGAACTGTTATAGCATCAGGAACCATATTGCGGGGGGAACCACACATTGTGCGGGTCAACGAGTATTGGATCGATATCGTTTCCACCGGGGGATACTGGCTTTTCAGCGATCACCTCGATCGACCCGGGTTGATTGGGGCCGTGGGCATGGTCACGGGAGAGGCCGACATAAATATCAGCTCCATGCATGTAGCCCGACAGAAACCACGAGGCAGGGCTCTCATGGTCCTTGCCCTCGATGAACCCCTCTCTGAACAGCAGCGGCAGAGGCTGCTGGCTATCCCGGACGTTTATACTGCCAAAGCGGTGAAGTTATAGTAGGGGCAAGGCATGCCTTGCCCCTACTCCCACAGGGGATTGATGACCAGGCCCGCGGCGGTCTTGGGATAGAAATAGGTTGATTTTGGAGGCATCCTCACACCGGCATCCGCAACAGCAAAAAGGCTGGGAGTAGACACCGGATTGAGGAAGAACGCCAGTTGCGCCATTCCCCTATCCACCCTCCGCAGGGCTTCCCTTCCATCAGCGGAATACTCCAGACACTCCTTCTCCCTTTCAGGACTGTCTATCCCCAACATGCCTCGTAGTATCGCCCAGTGGAGGATATTTACATCCAAATCCTTCCAGGCCGCCGGCTTATCACCAGGCAGTATGTTATGTAAAGCCGACTCCTCGCCAGGGGTCAGCAGATAGAAAACGCCTTCCGATAGCCCATAGAGTCCAAAGGCCATGCCTCTATCACCCGCCTCCCTCAGAGCCGTCGTCCAACGGCGCAAGTTCCCGGAAGCATCGGATAAATACCGGGGTATTTCTTGAATCTGGAAACGCTGGCTAAGTGTTTCTTTCAGCTTGGTGACCGTCCCTGAATCAATACCGCTTACCAGACGATGAACAGGCAGCACCACCAGACCAGGATCTTGAGAATCTATGAGGGTCATCATCACAAAGTCAGAGGCTTTATCACCAAGAGTGCTCGAATGAGCAGCGAATCGCTCATCCCTGTAAGCTAAGGCCGTCTCGTATCTATGGTGGCCATCGGCGATGTGGATAACCCTGCCGGCAAGAAACCCTGCAACTCTCCGAACCGTCTCGGCCTCAGTCACTACCCAGACATTGAAAGTCACCCCAAGATCGTCAACGGCGGTCAGGGAAGGCTTCTCCCTGCTTACATTGGAGAAGAGTGGCCGAAGACTCTCCTCCTCATGCTGGAATATGCCCATTATGGGGCTAAAATTGGCTCGGCAGGCTCTCAGGAGATTGATGCGGTCTACGGCCGGCTCCTTCATGGTGGTCTCGGTGGGCCGAATTCGACCGGCACCCAGATCCTCCAGCCTTACCGCAGCGGTAATTCCCCAGTAGCTCCGGAGGTTATTCTCATATGGAAAGCGATGCTCGGTGAGATAAAATGCCGGGCGCTGCTCCCGAACCAGGACACCATCGCGGAGCCAGTCATTCAGGGTATTCGCCGCGCGGGTGTACTTATCATTGCCCGGAATATCTTCGGAAAACTCCTGGCCAAACTCAAGCCGGATGATATTATAGGGGCTTCTCCGGTGGTAGGAAGCCTGCTGCTCCGGGGTGATGACATCGTATGGAGGGGTGATTACGGAGGACGGGTCACCGATCATCCCGATATTATATCGGATCCCCCGAAAGGGTCGAACGTCCGCCATTACCCCAGCCTCTCGATTGCCGCTCTCTGAATCTGAAGGAGCTCCTGGATCCCTTTCTCCGCCAGGGCAAGCAGGGAGTCAATGGTGCTCCTGGAAAAGGCCTTACCCTCGGCAGTCCCCTGAACCTCGATGAACCCGCCGGCATCGTTCATCACGATGTTGAAATCGACCTCCGCATGAGAATCCTCCTCATAGGAAAGATCGAGCAGATGGACGCCGTCAACCACGCCCACGCTGGTAGCGGCGAGCGCACCCCTGAAGGGAGAGGTCAGAAGCTCGCCCCTTTCCCTTAAGGTCTGGAATGCCTGGGATAGCGCCACATACGCCGCGGTGATAGCCGCCGTTCTGGTTCCGCCATCCGCCTGAAGAACGTCGCAATCCACAACGAAGGTCCGCTCGCCGAGGGCATCAAGATTGATCACCCCCCGAAGTGAGCGGCCAATAAGGCGCTGGATTTCGTAACCCCTCCCCCCGATTCTATCCCTGGGGATACGGCTCTGAGTAGACCGGGGCAACATCCCGTACTCCGCCGTTACCCAGCCAGAGCCAGTTCCCTTGAGGAAAGGAGGGACCCGCTCCTCCACGCTGACGGCGCAAATCACCCTGGTCTCACCCAGCTCAATTAATGCCGATCCCTCAGCATACCCCTGAAAGCCCGGGGTGATTCGCACAGCCCGGAGCTCATCGGCGGCACGACCGTCAAATCGGGCCAATCTCATGATAATCTCTCCAGCGGAGCCAGGCTCACCAGTAGCCTCTTCACCCCCACCCCCCTCCCGAAGGCCACGGTAACCTCATGGTCATCCCTGGTGGCAACAGCGTTGACCACCGTTCCATCACCAAATTTGGCATGATGAACCCTATCACCGGCCTTAAGTTCCGCAGTCTGGGGGCGGGTAGGCTCGCCGCATGGGCTCACCGTTGTTTGTCGATTCGAGTTGCGGACTACCAAATGCGCCGGAATATCCTTCAGGAAGGAGGAAGGTAAGTTCGGCCGGTTCCCCCCATAGAGACTACGGCGAAAGGCATAAACCAGATACACCCTTTCTTTAGCACGGGTTATCCCCACATAGCAGAGCCGCCGCTCCTCCTCCATCTGTTCCGGGTTGGCAAAAGAGCGAAAATGGGGCAGAATTCCCTCCTCCATACCCACAATAAAGACCACCGGAAATTCCAGCCCCTTGGCCTGATGCAGGGTGATCAGGGTGACAGCCTCAATCCCCTCCGCCAGATCATCTACATCGGAGATCAGGGACACTCGTTCCAGCAGGGCCGCCAGGGCATCTTGAGGTTCGAGATCGTTATACTCACCTGCCATACTCCGGAGCTCGAGGACGTTGCTCCATCTCTCCTCACCATCATCGCTCTCCAGAATATATTCCTTGTATCCGATACGCTCCAGAAGCATATCAAACAGGCCCACCAGGTCCCGTTGTGATCTCTCAGATATGAGCTCATCAAGCATGCTGGTGAAACTATTTAGAATCTGAATGCTCCGGGGTGAGTGTGAGGTTTCCTCTCCATTAGCGATGAGTTTCAAGGCGGAGTAAAGCGGTATCTCCCTACTACGAGCCCACCACGAAAGCTTGGCCATAGTGCGCTGCCCGATTCCCCGTGGTGGAACATTAATTATCCGAGCCAGACTCACGCTATCGTAGGGATTGTTGATCAGCCTGAGATACGAGAGGACATCCTTAACCTCACGCCGCTCGAAGAAACGGGTAGCACCCACCAGCTTATAGGGAAGTCCATAGCGAACGAAAGCTTCTTCAAGCGCCCGAGATTGGGCATTAGTTCGATACATCACCGCACAGTCACCCGTGCTATAGCCATGATCGTTTATGAGGCTGTCAATCTCACGGACTACGAATTGGGCCTCTTCCTGCTCGTTATAGGTTTCTATGATACCAATAGGAACCCCACCCCCATTCTGGGCATAGAGGCTTTTCTCCCGGCGCCTCTTGTTGCATGAAATAAGATGGGAAGCGGCCGTCAGAATGGTCTGAGTAGAGCGATAGTTCTGCTCCAGGAACACCACCCTGGCATCCTGATAATCACGCTCGAAGTCCATGATGTGACGGAGGTCAGCAAATCTCCACGAGTATATCGATTGATCAGGATCCCCGACGGCGCAAATATTGCGGTGCTTACCTGCCAACTGCCTTGCCAGAGCATACTGGGCCACATTGGTATCCTGAAACTCGTCGATCATGACATACAAGTAGCGGGACTGGTATTCTGACAGGACATCGTGGTGATTCCTGAAGAGGCAAACTGTTCGCATCAGGAGATCGTCGAAATCCAGCGCTCTGCTCTCGATGAGCATCCTCTGATAGAGTTCGTAGACTCTCTTGGTCACTTCCTCGGGGTAATTCCGGCTTACATACTCCTTTGGTCCCAGAAGCCTTGCCTTAGCCGAGGATATAGCCGACTTTATCGCCCGCGGGGGATTCTGTTTAGGATCAAGACTCAACTCCTCCAGGCAGCGAGCAATGAGGCTCATCTGGTCGCCGTCGTCATAAATTACGAATCTTCGTTCCAGCCCGATATGGTCCGCCTCCCGCCGCAGGATACCGGCGCAGATAGCATGGAATGTGCCCAAGGTGATCCCCTCCGCCTGATCGCCGAGCATACGGCAGACACGCTCCTTCATCTCCCGGGCTGCCTTGTTGGTAAAGGTAACCGCCAGGATACGATAGGGACTTATGCCGCAGACCTTAATGAGGTAAGCAATGCGATGAGCGATGACGCGGGTCTTGCCGCTTCCGGGGCCGGCAACAACCAGTTGCGGCCCTTCGACGCATTCCACCGCTGCCCTCTGGGCGGGATTGAGATCGGCTAGAATATCCATAGTAAGTAGTCGGGTTGTCGGGTTCACGGTTGGTGGGCTTATCTTCAAACGGTTCGATCTTCATCGCTCTCTAACCCCTGGGCCTGCGGCCGGGGGCAGGCCTTGAACTGTGAACCCTGGGACTTTGAATCTGTCACGGGATAAACACCGGATTATCCTCGGTGATCACCATCGTCTCACTGTCCATCGCGTCCCGAAGATATTTAGGAATAAAGAAGAGACCTTGATGAGTTTGCCCATCGTAAAAGGCAAGGGGCTTGTTCAAGCGATGGCTAATTCGACGATCAACCTCCTCTGGAGAAAGCCTGAGGGGATCGAATTTGAGAGACGCCAGCGAAAATCCCCAGGGTCCTCCGAAGGAAGGAACGTTTACCTCATAGGGGGCAACTACCGGAAAAGCAGTTTTCAGGGTGTTATTAATCGCCGTATAGACCTGGGTGATGCCCAGGCACGTAGTCCCAGCCTGCAGGGCGAAAGTGGCATCATCAGCGAGCTTGCTCTTGAGGAGCTGGTAGAACTTCTGGGTGTACAGGAGATAGGCCGGCCCCCCTTCTATGGGTTCAGGCAGATCAATGATGATAACGTCGAATCGTTCTTTAGTCTCAGCCAGGTATTTCCCGGCATCCAGGTGCAGAAGCTTCACCCGAGGATCGTCAAAGGAGCCCTGGTGATGAGCCGGCAGGAGCCGCTTGCAAACGTCTATCACCTCGGCATCGATATCCACCATCACCACCTTCTTGACCGTCTTATGAGCCAGGACCTCTCTCAGGGTCGCCCCCTCCCCACCACCCGCAATGAACACCGTTTCAGGATTGGGATGGAGGATCATCGCCGGATGAACCAGTGCTTCATGATAGATGAATTCGTCCTTCTCGCATGATTGTATCTTTCCATCCAGAATGAGACATTTGCCAAAGCTTACGGTTTCGATCACTTCCACCGTCTGATATTTCGAGCGGCCGAAATAAAGGACATCCTTGACCGCAAATTGCTGGATAGTATCCGGGGTGACAAACTCCATGAACCAGGTTGAAGGCACCCTCGCCATGAACTTACGCTCCTCTCTTAAGTTCTACAATGGAGGGGTTTTGAGAGCCGAGTTTCTCTATGATAAGCTTCGCCGCCTCCTCCGGATGAAACGAATCGCTGTGGGTAAAGATATCCACCGCTGCATAGCCATATTCCGGCCAGGTATGGATACAAATATGAGAGCCAGTGGCAAGCACCAGTCCACTGACTCCCTGTGGAGTAAAATGATAGAAGGATTCCCCCAGCATCTCCTCTTGCGATCGTTGTGCTACGGACGAGAGGGCAGTTCTCAGGAACTCCAGATCGTCAAGTACATCCTTATTGCAATCCTTCAAATCCAAAAGGAAGTGCTTCCCCAGAGTGTGCAACCCAAAATCTCCCTAGTTAATTATAGAGCATACGGGTGACTTTCTCAAATGAGCGGCGGTGCCAACCCCTTTAACCCTCTCTGGCCTTCTTCAAGGTAGACCGGCCGGTTGCCAGGTCGTCCATCAGCCCCACCAAAAGAGCCCTCACTCGGAGAGATGGCCTTACGATCCCCCTCCCTTCATGGAACCCCTTCTGGGAGGAAACTTCACGGAAGAAATCTTCAGTCTGAGGTCACACTGCAGGCACCGCAACGATTCCCTGGACGCCGCCTCCTCATCATAGCCATGCTCTACCTCGCTGAAGCTGCCCAGCCGCTCCTCTACGGGCATATGAGACATCCCACAGCGGGGCTGCTGGTAGGGAAGATTCTCGTCGCGCCCTCGCCAGAAATCAACCTCCTCAACTGGTCCCAATTCCTCATCTATGATACCGCTCCCTCCGAGATACTTGTCTATACTGATTGCCCCTCTTCTTCCTGCGGCAATAGCCTTGATGACCGAGGCGGGGCCGGTTACAGCATCACCACCAGCAAAGACACCTTTTATGCTGGTAGTGTTATCGCCGCCATTTACCTGAATAAGATTCCCCCGCCCGGTTGCCACTTGAAAGCCCGCCGGAACTTCGGGCATCTGCCCGATTGCGCTAATCACAGAGTCATAATCACTGACGAATTCACTCCCTTTGATGGGGACCGGGCGTCTCCTGCCACTGGAATCAGGCTCCCCCAGCTCCATGCGAATACATTCCAGTTTAACCATTCCGTTCTCATTCCAGATCTTAACCGGGGCAGTCAGGTAGGTGATCTTCACCCCCTCCTCTAAAGCACCTTCCACCTCCTCGGACATGGCCGGCATCTCCGCCCGAGTGCGGCGATAGATAATGGTTACATCCGGGACACCGAGCCTCAAGGCGGTGCGGGCAGCATCTATGGCAACATTTCCACCACCAATAACGGCTACTTTATTCCCCAGGTTTACCTTTTGACCCAGACTCACCTCTTTAAGAAGGGTGATTGCCTCCATCACACCGGGACTATCCTCGCCCTCTACTCCCATCTTAATGCCTTGATGGGCACCAACAGCCACGAAAATGGCCTGATAACCCTGTTCAAAGATGTCGTTCAGTGACTCTACTTTGGTGTTGAGCCTGATCTCAATCCCCACCCGCCTTATCTCTTCGATCTCCGAATCTAAAACATCCCTTGGCAGGCGATACTCCGGAATGCCGACCCGCATCATGCCGCCCGGCGCGGATAAGGCTTCAAATACAGTGACGCTATGTCCTGACTTAGCAAGATAATATGCCGCCGTCAGCCCGGCGGGGCCTGATCCAACTATCGCCACTCGCTTACCCGTAGGTGGCGCTTTCTGCGAGTTTTTCTTCCATAGTCCGGTATCCCTTTCGGCGGCAAAGCGCTTCAGCCCCCTTATGCAAACAGCCTCATTCACCTCGTTTCGGCGACAGACGGCTTCGCAGGGATGGTCGCAAACACAGCCCAGTACCCGTGGAAAAGGGACCCTTTCCCTGATCACCGCTACCGCTTCTGAATACCTCTTTTCGCCGATGAGATGGATGTAGCGGGGTATATCTATCCCTGCCGGACATTCATGTTCGCAGGGAACAAGTACCGCTTCACGGGTCCTCCCTGCTTCCAAAAGCCCATCCTTGTCCTCAAGGGCACCCGTGGGACAAACCTCAACGCAAGCACCACAAAAGCTACACCCGGCATCGGCCAGCGAGCGCTCGAAAGCGGCACCAATATAGGTTTCCTTTCCCCTTCTGATGAAAGAGAGCACCCCCACCCCCCGCATCTCATAGCAAGCCCTGACACATCGCCCACACAGGATGCACTTACTGAGGTCAAGCACAAAAAGGGGATTACCGGCGTTGGGAGGGATGTCTTTGGATCGCCTTCTCAAACGCTGCTTGGTGATCCCTAAATACTGAGCGACTGCCTGCAATTCACAATTGAGATTTTGGGAACACACCAAGCAATCATCAGGATGAGCAGCCAGCATCATCTCCATAGAAATGCGGCGTATCTGCTCAATCTGGGGCGTTCTGGTCTTCACCACCATCTTGTCTGCGGCTAGAGTGGTGCATGCAGCAGGCAACCCTCGCATACCTTCAATTTCGACAAGGCACAACCGGCAGGCGCCAAGGGAGCTTAAGTTGGGATGATAACAAAGGGATGGGATGTAGATCCCCGCATCCAGGGCTGCCTCCAGGACACTTTTCCCCTTCCTTGTTTGAACCTCGAATCCATCGATATCAAGTACGACTGTCTCCAACAACGCCTCCTTGAATCTTTTCCCAACTTCCCACAGGAACCGGCCTGTCAGGAACAGCCGGCCCTTCCCCGGTAACCTTTACCACCGCCTCAAATCGAGAGGGGCACACATTGAGGCAAATTCCACACCTCGTGCACTTACCCTGTTCTATTACATGTATCATCCGTTTGTCCCCCATGATAGCGCCAGCAGGGCATTCCCTCATGCATATAAGGCAACCCTGGCACTTTTCAGGAAGGATATAGAAAGAGATCAGTTGCTTGCACACCCTTGCCGGACATTGCTTCTTAGTGATGTGTGCTTCATACTCCTCCCGGAAATACCTGATGGTGGTCAGCACCGGATTGGGTGCCGTCCCCCCCAGAGCACAAAGTGACCCTGCCTTGATGGCCTCCCCCAGTTCCAAAAGTAAGTCTATATCCCCGGATTTGCCCCTACCTTCAGTGATGTCGGTAAGGATCTCCAGCATTTGCATCGCCCCCTCACGGCACAGCACACACTCGCCGCAAGATTCAGCCTGGGTGAAGGAAAGGAAGTATTTAGCCAGGTCCACCATACAGGTATCGCTATCGGCAATGATCATACCCCCGGATCCCATGATCGATCCAGCAGCGGTCAAATGCTCATAGTCAACCGGGGCATCCAGGGTGCTTGCGGGCAAACAGCCACCTGAAGGGCCGCCAGTTTGCACTGCCTTAAAATCCTTACCCTCAGGGATGCCCCCACCAATGTCATAGACAATTTCCCGCAACTTTATTCCCATTGGCACTTCAATAAGTCCGGTATGGGCCACTTTGCCGGCGAGGGCAAAGGTCTTGGTTCCTTTGCTCTGCTCGGTGCCATAGCCGGCAAACCAATCCGCGCCCTTCTGCAAGATAGCGGAGACATTACTCCAGGTCTCCACGTTATTGATAGCGGTCGGCTTGCCGCGCAGTCCGGAGACGGCAGGAAAGGGAGGACGGGCATAAGGCATACCTCGCTTGCCCTCCAGGGATCGTATCATGGCGGTCTCCTCGCCGCAGACAAAAGCCCCTGCCCCTTGCTCGATCTCTATCCGGAAACTGAAGCCGGCACCGAGGATGTTATCGCCCAGCAGCCCGTAATCCTCCATTTGCTTCAGGGCGGTCTTAAGCCTGGCAATGGCCAAAGGATATTCAGCACGAATATAGATATAGCTGTGTGTCGCTCCAATCGCATAGGCGCCAATCAGCATTCCCTCTAAAACAGAATGGGGGTCACCCTCCAGGAGCGATCGGTCCATAAAAGCCCCCGGATCCCCTTCATCGGCATTACAGATCAGGTATTTCTCAGTACCGGGCGCATCGCGGCAGAAGCGCCACTTGGTGGCAACGGGAAATCCTGCCCCGCCCCGCCCCCTGAGACCAGACCTGCCAATCTCCTCTATTACCTCATCCGGGGACATCTTCAATGCCTTAACCAGACCGCTATAGCCGGCGTTAGCAATATAGTGATCGATATTTCCCGGGTCAACATACCCACAATTGCGAAGCGCTATCCTGACTTGTGACTTGAACATCGGGAGATCAAAGAGATTGGGAATGCCATCAATTTCTCCCTCGCCTATGGTGCAAAGGGCCAGATCGGGCCGGGGATTATCGTTGACCAAATAATCCACCATCAACTGAGGGACGATTTCCGGTGTAACCTGGCTATAACAGATACGAGGGCGGCCTCGTTTGGCGATATCAAGTAAGGGCTCAAGATAACAGCAACCAATACATCCCACCTCCATCACCTGGGCGGCCATATTTCTCTCCTCAAGCTCCGCATTAAGGCGGTGAAGTACTTTTAATGCCCCAGCAGAACGGCCACAGGTGGCGGTGCCAATATAAATGCGAGGTGTTTCGCTGTTCTGTAAAGCCTCCCACCTCGCCAGTGCATTGCCCTGTATTTGTTCAAATATCATATAATCCCTCACCTAATATAGCGCTAACACCTCCTTTATTTTTGCTGGAGTCATTTTACTGTATACATCTTCATCGATCACCACCACTGGGGCTAGGGCGCAACACCCAATGCAAGCAACCCTCTCCAGGCTGAACTTGAAGTCCTCTGTCGTTTGACCGCACTGAATGTTCAGCGCACGTTCCAGGCTTTCCAAAATTCGTTCGCCTCCTCGCACATGGCAAGCAGTGCCGAGACACACCTTAATTATGTGGTCTCCAGGACGGGTGAAGCGAAATTGAGCGTAAAAGCTGGCCACGCTATATATATCGTTCTCAGATAATCTTAAGAAATGACTGATGTCAGCAACGGCTTCCGGTGAGAGGAATCCTTCCGCCTCCTGGACCTTCTGCAAAATAGGTATCAATTTGCTCCTGTCCCTCGTAAAATCCTCCACTACCGCTCTAAACTGCTCTCTCATGGTGAAATTCCTTAGTTTATTGTAACTGCTCAGGTGGATAGGCCGAAGACTGAACCGTCAACCATCAACCTTTGTGAACCC
>JALPXQ010000120.1 GCA_023271515.1 Dehalococcoidia bacterium
TACCAGTTACCATTCACTAGTCACCAGTTACCATTCACTAGTCACCAGTTACCATTCACTAGTCCCTGCCAATAATACTATCAGCTAGACGCCCACTTTGCAAGACTATGTTGTGAACCCTGCCCTTATAATCCTCGTTGGCCTGGTCGTATGACTCAAAAGAGCCAAAAAGGATACATTGACCTGAGCTATCTCGTCCTCTCCAAGAAGCTCTTTCCAGTCGCTTCTCAAGGCTTCGGAGAAGAAGCCCCTTTCGTCGGGAATTAGCTTTAAGTCATAGGTCTTTACGCCGGGTAGGTCATATTCTCTTACTTCAGGCATGGTTGCCTCCGGATTCTTATTCTCGTTTGCTACCCGCCAACCATTCCTCCCAGCTTATGCCGGCACGCTTAAGTCTCTTTCAATAGAGGAACACCAATATCTTGAGAATGAGGATTAGGCATATTCAGTCGTCATGCTGGCTTACAATGTCCTTATTTGACTTGGCTGAGAAGTTCAAAATATCGCTCCCGGCTTAAGCCGGCGGTCACCAAGTTAGTGCGAATATGGGTTACTGCAAAGCCTTCTAACTCAAACACCTTGATCAAAGTCTGATAGTGAACCGGAGTGATTCTTGGCACCGAGCTTACCTACTTGGTTGATAGAAGTTCTTCTACGAGCGGTCTTCGGCAGGTCCAGGCATCATGTTCTTTAACGAATCCCGCCTCTTCCATCACCTCATCCAAGGTTCCCATTGCTTGACATTCTTCAATGAAAGCCTCTATCGCCTCATAAAGAGAATGCTTCGCTTCCTCAACAGTCTCTCCAAAGCTTGAAACATTCAACTCTGGACAGATGGATACATAGAGATTATCCTCCTTAAAGATTTCGGCACGAAAAATAATCTTTGGCATTCCTAATCACCTCCTCGTTTAGCGTGTAGTAGGCTACCTACTACTGACCACCCACTGCACACTACCCGCTACCTACTAGATTATGTCCTTTGCTTATCTTGTACGTCACTAAATAAAGGGACCGCTTCTACTATAGGCTTCAACATATCTATTTGCATATTACTAACTCCTGTTTTCGTTTTCGTCTACTAATGGGGTCAGGTCTTGCATTACGACATTTTTGAGACCGCTATCTTTCGCCTTTCGCCAATTATTATAGCATACCTCAACCAGAATAGGCATGTCTTCAGGAAAAGAGTAAGGTTCGGTATTTACCATTGCGATGAAGACCCAACTCATCACTCATCACCCATCAAGCTAAGTTCCACCCTCACCTGACCTCACTGCTCCTCCCGTGGGAAGCTTTTTTTATATCGTAGCAGATAACGCAAAGCTTCACCTCACTAATCACCAGTCACCATTCACGAGTAATGGGGTCAAACCTAAACAAGATCATCAGGGGGATTCTCCCCATGTGCTGCTCATTTAGGCTGAGTGAAAGCTTTGCTACTGTAAACTCTAGGCGGAATATGATGTCTAAACCGGCTCAATTCCTTGTCTTCTTCCATTGCCTTCTCTCTCTGTGCTCCTCTTTCCAAAACAACTCTTACCCTTGTGTAATCTTGTGGCTATTGAAGAGGAGATAGAAATGGAGATAGAAAATGAATATGAAGGAAGAGAAATTTATAGATTCGTAGTTCTCAATCCCTTCTTTTCCAAGATGTCGTATGCTTCCCAAGTGCTTATTCCAAGTTGCTCTGCAAGATAGCCCAAGCTGCATTCGCCACTTTTGAAATCCTCATATAGCTCCAGAAGCTTCTGTTCAAATCCCCTTACCATAAACTCCCTTACCATTTCCGATTCCCCCACCTTCTTTTCTCCATATTTTTCTCGTATTAACTGCAAAACATTTTTTATTTCAGACATTTCCTATCCCCCCTCTCTAATATCTTTAGCGTATGATATATAAAACCTTCAGGATACCTCAACCGAATTGCATTTATTATCGCTTTTGCAAGTTCCAAATCCATTAAATTTCTCTCAACTAACTCAACGACAAGATCGAGAAAGAGCAGCTTTTTAATACTCATTCTGCCTATAACCACGTATGCAAGCCTGTCGTCAGTTACGATGAAATCCACTTCGCCACCCATTTCAACACCAAGCACAATAGATTCTCTCTCACCCTTTCCCAAGTTGTAGCGATCCAATACGTCATAATCCCAAAATGAAACTGTTCTTACCCCTATTTTTCCTTCTCTTATCAATTCTTTAGCAACGACTGCATTAGGATACCTCCCTCCCGCACCCACCACTTCTTCATTCACAGAATAGGAAATAATAATTTCGCATCTCTCCGCGATATATTTGATGACTGGCAGTCCACTCACGTAAAACTTACAGGATGTGATCAAAGAACTTGTATCAAATATTAATTTGAGCATTACAACCTCTGCAAAATCTCCGGCATTCGTTATTTGATAGATTCCAACAGCAAGGTCTTTGCTCCTCTGCCAAACCCGAAGTTCTCTAGAACCCGCTTTACCCCTTCGTCCTTAGCCTTTAGCCCTTCCCGTGACGTGTGATTGGTCAGAGAAATGTATCGGGAAAACAGAGTTGACCCCATTTTCCTCACTACCCTGGCATCATCGCTGATGAAAAGCCTTAATGCCTTTTGGTGATTGGTAATTAGTGATTGGTGATTAGGAATTGAATAAACTCTTTATTGCCATTTACCAGTTACCATTCACTAGTCACCAGTTACCATTCACCATTCACTAATCTCTGCCAATAATACTATCAGCTAGACGCCCACTTTGCAAGCCTATGTTGTGAACCCTGCCCTTAAAATTCTCGTTCGCCTGGTCGTATGACTCAAAAGAGCCGATATCGTACCAGGCTCCATCGAAAACAAAGCCATATAGATCTACCTGGCGGTACAACCACTCTATAAAATGCCCGGGAGCGTCGGGGTCGTTCTTCCCCTTCAGGTAATCTTGAAGGTATTCTATCACTGATGCTCTCAATCTCTCTAACTTTGATCATCTCCTCTATTATGAAGTCAATGATC
>JALPXQ010000121.1 GCA_023271515.1 Dehalococcoidia bacterium
ATAATTGGTACGGGTTTAGGAGTAATTGGTTTCGTTAGAACAATTTATATCAACAAAAGGTTAAATGATGAACCCTACTTTAAGAACGTCTTATTAGGTATTGTTGAAAATACATTGTCCTGGGAAATTGACGAGGTTGCCCGATATTCAGCCAGGATAAATGAAGGCATTAATAAGGACATTAGCGATATTTTTGCTAGTGGTCTATATTTTGGCCAAAAATTCCCGGGGGATGAGTTAAAGAGTATTGAACGTTTTTTAGGCAAGTATACCCTGAAATACGACAGAAAATTCCAAAAGAGTGTTTTACAAATTTATGATAATAGCGTAAAGTTGCAAAACACCATAGAGAATTTCAATCAGCTGATTTATCCTACAACTACTCACGCTTTTATGAAAATGCACCTTGGAAAATTAAACGAAAAAGAGGCCGAATCAATGAGAAAAATTATCATAAAATATCTTGGAAAGAAGTCAACAGGACCTGCTGTTGTCGAAGATAGTGAAAAGGAAACGGAAAAAATACTCCACCAAGTTCTCCAAGAATATTTTAGAAAGGATGCATCAAAGGTTACTATCAAAGAGTTTGCCGAAGCCCTAAAGAAGAGTAAGAGATATAGGGAAGATATTAGAAAAATTAGAGGGAAGATGTTAACACTAACTAACTCGATTAAAAAAGATGCTGATAGATTTAACGAGAAGCTGAGATTTTATTTATTAAAATTTGGCTCTTCGCCTAATACGGTATAAAAGACTACGCTTCGCTCTGTCCAAATTTTGCTTTGCAGAAACTTCGTATGTAGAAAGGTTTGAAGGGGCTAATATTAAAAGGAGAGTTAAAGAGAGGCGAAGCCTCTCTTAATATAAAACCCTTCCCCATAACAAGGGGAAGTCTGAAGGAGCCGAGCCCCTTCACCAACCATCCTCCCCCTCTCCTTTGAAGGAGAGGGGGAGAGGTAGATAAGTAATTATGACCTGAAATTTATCGGCAAAACGTTATACGTCATGCCTAAAAGGTAGATGAAAAGAAAACTGAGAGTGTATCTGGATACTTCAGTAATTTCAGTGCTATTTGATGAGAGCAATCCAGAGAGGAAATTGCTCACTGAATCTTTTTTCAAGGAGATAGGGAACTTTGAAATTTCCATCTCTGAAATTACGGTTGCCGAGATTGAACGAACTCCTGACCCAGAGCTTATGAGCAAAATGAAGGAAGTGGTAGCACAATTTTCAGTGCTCTCTTTAACCGATGACGTTGAATGGATAGCTGGCGAGTATATCCGTCATGGCGCAGTTCCTGAAGGCTACCCTGAAAACGCCTATCATATTGCTATCGCTGTGATAAACGGGGTAGACTGTCTTTTGAGTTGGAATTTCAAACATATTGTAAGGAGAAAAACGAGAGACATAGTGACGATGGTAAATACTTTAAATAACTACAGGCAAATACAAATTATGACACCAGCGGAATTGTTATAGGAGGTAGAGATATGAGTAAAATCAAGGAAAAAGATGTTGAGGAAATAAGAAGAATGGTAGTAGAGGAATTTCCCGACGACCCCGCTTTACAGCAAGTTCATATTGCCAGAAAAACCATCGCTAAAGAAGCGGAAGCCGAAGGATTGAGTTTTCTTGAATACATCAAATTGCTGGGAAATCGAGTGAGGTAGATAAGTAACTATGCTTGACCTGAAATTTATCCGAGAAAATATAGACCTGGTGCGAGAAGGTATAGAAAAGCGCCAGGATACTGCCCCGCTGGATGAAATTCTAGAGCTTGACCAGGAGCGTCGCCAGAAGACGCTTGAGCTGGAGAATTTAAGGCATGCTAGAAAGGAAGCTGCCCGGGAAAAGAAATCTATAAATGAGGGGCGTAGTCTGCGGGCTAAGATAAGAATCTTAGAGGAAGAAGTCAGGAGTCTGGATAAGCAACTGGAGGAGCTGCTACTCCAAGTGCCCAATATCCCCCAGCCAACCGTCCCTTCAGGCAAGGACGAAAATGATAGTATTGTGGTTCGCTCCTGGGGAGAGCCAAGAAGCTTTGATTTTGAACCAGCCCCCCACTGGAAATTAGGTGAATCTCTGGGCATCATTGACTTTGACCGGGGGGTAAAGCTATCAGGCACCCGCTTCTATGTGCTTAAAGGGTTAGGCGCTCGACTGCAAAGAGGTCTCATCTCCTTTATGCTCGACCTCCATACCACCGAGCACGGTTACCAAGAAGTATATCCGCCATTTATGGTCAAGCGGGAGTGTATGGTCGGCACTGGCAACCTACCTAAATTTACCGATAATCTATATCATGATGAAGAGGATGACTTCTGGTTTGTGCCTACGGCTGAGGTGCCAATCACCAACCTCCATCGGGACGAAATTATACTGCCCGGAATCTTGCCTATATATTATGTCGCCTACACCGCCTGCTTTCGTCGGGAAAAAATGTCAGCGGGAAAGGATACCCGAGGCATAAAACGAGGTCACCAGTTTGACAAGGTGGAGTTATATAAGTTCACCGAGCCATCTGCCTCAGACCAGGAGCTAGAAAAACTGGTAAATGACGCTGAACAGGTTTGCCGCAAGCTGGGCATTCCCTATCGGGTAAAACAACTTTGCACTGCTGAGTTAGGCTTTGCCGCTACCAAAGCCTATGATATTGAGATGTGGGCTCCAGGCTGTGGTGAGTGGCTAGAGGTAAGCTCCTGTTCCAATTGTGGCGATTTTCAAGCCAGAAGAGCTAATATCCGCTACCGACCTTCTCCAGACGCCAAACCCCAGTTTGTCCACACTCTAAATGGCTCAGGGCTAGCTCTGCCCAGGGTCCTTGCTGCCATAATGGAGAACTACCAACAAGCTGATGGCAGCATCATCATCCCCGATGTGCTTCAGCCCTATGTCAGGCAAAAGGTAATCACCTAAACTTATGGGCAGCTAACTGCCAATCCA
>JALPXQ010000122.1 GCA_023271515.1 Dehalococcoidia bacterium
AGCGGGGCGTCCGAGAGTCCCAGATCGAGTGGTCCTTGATGGCATCCTGTATATCCTGCGGACTGGCTGCCAATGGAAAGCTGTACCCAAGGAGTTCAGTTCGGGTTCGACCTGTCACCTGCGCTTCTCGCAGTGGGTCAGGGCTGGCGCTTTTGCCAAGCTGTGGGCTATTCTGCTGGAACGCTACGACGAACTCAAGGGCATCGACTGGCAATCAATGGCAGGCCCTCGACAGCGCCACGGCGAAGGCTCCTTTGGGCGGCGATGAAACTGGTCCCCACCCTACGGATCGCCGGAAAAGCGGCAGCAAACGCCATCTGATCACTGAGGGACAGGGTATCCCCGTTGGGACAGCACTTTCCAGCGCCAATCGCCATGATATGAAGAAGGCAGCAGAGACAGTCGATGCCATAGTGACGGAGCGCCCGAGCCCAGAAGAGCAGGAACAGCATCTCTGCACCAACAAGGGCTATGACTATCCTGAAACCCGTCAGGAGATGGCCGAGCGCGGATACCAGGTGCACATCCCTCAACGTGGCCTGGATACGCCCGTACCTGAGCCAGGTGCTCCCAATCGGCATCCAGCCCGGCGCTGGGTGGTCGAGCGGACGCATAGTTGGTTTAACCGCTTTCGCAAGCTATTGATCCGCTGGGGGAAGAAGGCTGAACATTGGTTGGGTCTTATCCAATTGGCGGCTTGCCTCACAGTCTACCGCCGCACATTTTTAGGATAGGCTCTTAACGGAGGGAACTCAACTGGAAGAATCATATCCTTATCAATGTATATCCCCTGGAGTTTTCCCATGCCTGAGCAGTTGTCCAGTAAGGACGTAGCCTGGCTATTGCAACAGTTTGGGATAACTTTCAAGGGTCGCAGGTGTATGAAGCCGGGCTCTCGCAAAGGTTCAAGACAACGCTGCCGAGAATATAGCGGATTAGCCAGTACAGGAATCGGAGAACGCCGCCAGTAACGGAGAACCAGGATTTAAGGACGCAGTTGGGGGGGAATCTCTGAGGAAGTCCATCAATATCGGAAGGTCGGAAGGAAAAGGAAGCAGAAACGTGGTATAATTAACCACCAGGAGGGTTATTCATGTTCAAAGGCCAGAATAACTTTGGATTCGCCAGGGGAGGGACAAGAAATGGCTGAGGCACTTAAAGGGATCACCGCGGAGCTCTATGAGGCCATGATCACAGTTGTCGATGAGCGGGTGAAGGAGATTCTGAAAGAGGGGAGGGAAGAAGGGAGAGAAGAGGGGGAGAAGAAGGGAGAGAAGGCATAGCATGACTATTCAGATGTTACGACGTTTGTTCACAGTAGAGGAATATCACGCCATGGTTCGGGCTGGCATCCTCGGCGAGGATGACCGTGTGGAGCTTATTGAAGGGGAGGTGGAGGAAATGACCCCTATCGGAAGCAGGCATGTTGCTGCTGTGAACCGGCTTAATCGGCTTTTTTCTGACAATGTAGGGAGGCGCGCCATAATCAGCGTCCAAAACCCCATCCGTCTGGGGGAGCGTTCCGAGCCTCAGCCTGACCTAGCACTGCTGCGACCACGCCCGGATTTTTATTCCCCAGCCCATCCCGGGCCGGAGGACATCCTGCTGGTCATTGAAGTGGCTGAGACCTCGGCCGATTATGACCGGGTAATAAAGGTCCCTCTATACGCCCGCGGGGGAATCCTTGAGGTTTGGTTGGTGAACCTGGAGGGTGAAGCGATAGAGGTCTACCAAAGCCCTTCTCTCGAAGGCTATCATGAAATGCAGACCCTGCGCCGTGGCGACCGCCTTTCTCCGAGCTCCTTCCCCGAGTTGAGGTTAGCTGTCGAAGAAATCCTAAGCTAAGTGTAACTACGCAGGTTCAAAGTTCCGGGGTTCAAGGTTCACGGTTAGACCAATCCAGATAATACAACCATCAACCATCAGTGGATTCGCCAGGGGAGGGACAAGAAATGGCTGAGGCACTTAAAGGGATCACCGCGGAGCTCTATGAGGCCATGATTGGCAACACTAGGGCGATAGTTGAGGTGAGGAGAGACGTTACCGCAGAACGACAGTTGGAGACCCAGATCCTGAGGCGACATCACCAACTGTCAGCCCTGAGTCACATTTCAAGTGCGGTGAGCGGGCCCGGGGATTTAGATACCATCCTGAGGAGTGTGTAGTGCTTCAGTCGTTTTCGGACAAATCGATGGTGTCAAAATGATACAACCCGACCCCGATTTTTGTCAAGTCACCACATCTGTTCACCTCCTTCCGCCTAGCGGTGGCTTCTCTCAGTTTCCTCTTTCGCTCAGCCAGTAATGCTTCCGGGTTACCCCGGTAGTAGTCAACCGGGCGCAAGTATTTCAGAGCAGAATGAAGCCGCTCCCCATTGTAGTAGCCGACCCACTCTCCCAAGAGGTCCCTGGCACGATAGAAGTTGTCTACCTCGGTGTCGCCGAAGGCTTCCTCTCGCACACTGCGGTGGTAGCGCTCTATCCTGCCATTGGATTCAGGATGCCCCACCCTGATAGGAATCTCCTCCAGCTCAAAGTGGCGCATGACCTCGCGCCACTCTTTGGTGACAAACTGAGAGCCGTTATCCCTGACAATCCTGGGCCTCTTTCCCGGCACCTTCTCCAGGGCTATAGCGACTATCTCGGCTATCTCTTGAGCCTGCATAGATAAAGCCAGCTCCCAGTGGACGATATAACGGCTGTAGGAATCGAGTACAGTCACCAGGAAGTACCAGCGCCCTTTTACCCAGAGATACATAAGGTCAACATGCCATACCTCGTCAGGATAGGTTGAACTCGCCTGCCCTGACCTGGCTGCGGTCTCTTCCAACGATAGAGGGATTCTGTAAACTGTGGAAGGTGTCAGATAGACCACGTCTTC
>JALPXQ010000123.1 GCA_023271515.1 Dehalococcoidia bacterium
AAATGCTCCATGCACATGATCCGCTGGATATCCTGGCGCTGGCAAGTTGGTCCGAGGAGAGGGAATACGTGGAAAGTCTGTGGAGACTGATGGGAGAAAATCTCCGCTCGGAGCATTTTGCCCCTTGTGCCATAAAGGCTCTGGTGGTAAGCCATGAAGATTTCCCTTCACTGGTGGAGATGAAAGATTCATCGGCTCTCAATAAGCTCACCTCCCGGATAGTGGTGAGCAATCTTCATAAGGGGATGGGAGGGGAGTTCCCTAAGCTGCGTTATCTCACCACCATTGCCAAGAATATCGTGGAGGCTGAAAGGTTCGGCAGGATGTGGCAAAAGTGGGCGGCTGAGAGAAAGGAGTTTGGGAGAAAGGTTATCAACTCAATTGAGGGTCACTGGGGACGCGAACCTCTATCGGCACACAACATCTTCGAGGATGGGAATCAGCGGGTGCTGGTAGAGCGGCTGAGGCAGATGGCCGAAAAGGTCGCCCAGGAAGCCGATGGAGATGACGCTCGCTTGATGTTGGCTGAGAATCTTAAAAGTATGGCCGATTCCTACCATCTGGCGATTACACTTCCTGATGGCACATTTCTCACCTGCTCCGCCTGGTCATGGGCAAGTTATAGCTTTAAGGGCGGCAGGGCCTTACCACCCCCGCTTTCATTACATGTGGAAAGGAACTGGACCTCAAGGGAATTTCTGGTGGAGTATTTCAAGTCTGCCGGCGGAACCGAGAAGGAGGTGGAGGAGAAGATCGTCGAGCTTATGGAGCAGGGCAGAGAAAGTGAAGACCTGGCCCCGATCCTTCTTGGAACAGAGAAGGAAGCCGCGGAAGTAGTATCAAGGAAGGTTATTGCCCCGAAGCAGCCACCTACAGGGGCTTTGACCCGGTTTGCAGGTAACCCCGTTCTTGAGCCGATCAGGGAGCATCCATGGGAATCGAAGTATGTGTTGAATGCGGGCGCGGTAAAATTGAATGGCAAGGTTTACCTGGTTTATCGGGCATTCGGCGAAGACGAGGTCTCCCGCCTGGGGCTGGCCATAAGCGAGGACGGGTTCAAATTCACCGAGAGGCTGGAGGAGCCGATATTCGAGCCAAAGGGTAAGAGCGAGGAGAAAGGGTGTGAGGATCCCCGGTTAACCCTGATCGGCGATCGTATCTACATGACCTATACCGCTTATGACGGCATAGTTGCTCAGATCGCTCTGGCTTCCATAGGGGTTGATGATTTTTTGAAACACCGATGGCGTGGTTGGAGAAGGCACGGACTGGTTTTCCCCGGGTTCACCGATAAGAATGCCACCATATTCCCCGAACAGTTCAACGGGAAGTTTGCCATGCTTCATCGCGTCGATCCACATATATGGGTGACCTTCTCCCCCCATCTGCGTTGTCCCTGGCCGAGGAAGGAACACAAGATACTGGCTGGGTCAACATCGGGGATGATGTGGGATGGGAGGAAGATCGGCTCCGGGGCTCAGCCGATCAAGACCAGGTATGGCTGGCTGCTGATCACGCACGGGGTTGATTATGCCCTCGTTTATCGACTGGGCGTGATGCTGCTTGATCTGGCCGACCCAACAATGCTCCTTTATCGCTCACCCAATTCCATTCTGGAACCCAGGGAAAGGTACGAGGTGGGAGAGGAGGACACCTGCTGGATACCGAATGTGGTTTTCACCTGCGGGGCGGTGCCGCGGGAAGATAACAAGGGGATGCTCGATGCTGAGGACGAGTTGCTAATTTACTACGGCGCCTCCGACACCGTAATCTGTATTGCCACTGCCAGGATCGGCGATCTCATCCCGGAGGAGTTCCGATAAGGCCCTCTTTCAGAAATTGAAGCAATGCCTCTGCCGCCGGGGAGAGAATCTTCTGTTTCCGGCAGACGATGAAGAAGTCGCGAGTGAGCTCCACACCCTCGATATCCATTGCCTTGATGAGGCCGAGTTTCAGTTCATGCTGAACCGCCCTTTCGGATACAATAGAGACACCAGCGCCGGATTCCACCGCCCTCTTCACCGCAGTGGTGCTCCCCAGGGTCATGGCGATGTTGAGATCATCGAGGCTCAGATCAGCCTTTCTTAGCTTCTCCCGAGTAATGCTTCTGGTGCCCGAGCCGGCTTCTCGCATTACGAATGGAGCTCTCTTAAGCTCATCCAGCGTTGCCATCTCTCCGGCGAACCACCTGTTCTCAGCGGGGACAATCAAGGTCAGTTTATCGCTCGCAAGCCTGGTAAAGGTCAGCTTATCGCTCTTCTCGCTTGCCCCCACCACACCGATCTCAATCCCGTTTTCCAATAACCGCTTGATGATGCCCCTCGTATCATCCAGGGTCATGGTAATCTCAATGCCGGGATGGCTCTCCCTGAATCTCTGGAGGATTCCGGGCAGGATGTATTCGCCGGGGATATTGCTTGCGCCTACGCTGAGTTCACCCCAGAGGAGACCCTTGAGTCGGTGTATGCCCTGTTCGGCCTCAGAAACAAGCTCCATGATTCGCAGAGCATAGCCGTATAAGATCTCTCCGCTTCTGGTGAGGGTGGTGCTCCGCCCCCCGCGGTCGAGCAACCTCGTTCCCAGTTCCCGCTCCAGGGAGGCGATCTGGAAGCTAATGGTTGGCTGGGTTAGGCCCAGCTTTTCACCGGCCAGAGAGAAGCTCCGTCTGTCGGCTACAGTACAAAATATCTTCAACTGCTTGACGTCCATGAGCACTTCCAGTATAGCAAACTTATAGCCTAAACCCAAGTCAAGGAAAAGGCAGTTGCAATTAGCTACCTGGATAGGGTAAAATGCCAGCAGGTAACTGTTCAGCCACCCTGTGTCACCCTGACGCTGAACGCAGTGAGGGGG
>JALPXQ010000124.1 GCA_023271515.1 Dehalococcoidia bacterium
GATCATTGACTTCATAATAGAAGAGATGATCAAAGTTAGAGAGATTGAGAGCATCGTTATCTCAACGAATTTAGCCTTTGAAAATCATTTCCGTTACTGGCTGCGTGGGCTTCCACAAGAAGCAAAGCCTCTCATCAAGATAGTAGTTGAGCCGACAATAAGAGAGGAAGATAAACTGGGTGCCATTGGAACCATAGGATATGCCATTGAGGAGGAAGATCTGGCAGGTAACGATTTGCTTATTGTAGCAGGAGACAATCTCTTTGAATTCCGATTGGCCGATTTTGTTGCCTTCTATAAGGTGCACCGAAGGCCGATTGTAGCATTTTGCGACCTGAAGGATGTGGATAGGGTCAAGGGAAAGTATGGCGTGGGCATCCTGGACGAAAGCAACAAGGTCATCGGTTTTCAGGAGAAACCTGTTGCGCCAAAGTCCACTCTTGCCTCAACCGGCTGTTATCTCTACCCAGCCTATGTGATAGAATATATTCAGGATTACCTTGAAGGCAAAAACGACCCCGACGCTCCCGGGCATTTTATAGAGTGGTTGTACCGCCAAACGGACGTATATGGTTTTGTTTTCGATGGAGCCTGGTACGATATTGGCTCTTTTGAGTCATACGACCAGGCCAACGAGGATTATAAGGGCAGGGTTAGATTAGATCGAGAGGGTTAACGGCTGAAGGCGAAGCATGGGTGATGGGTAATGAGTGATGAGTGATGGGTAACAGGTGAAAAGAAAGAGGGATAACGAAATAGGGATAAGAATGAATAGCTGGGACAGGTCACACGTAACAGATCACACATCACACGTCACACGAAAGCCGGTGCTTTTATCCCTGGAATTGAGTTGAAGATTGACTGAGGAGACAATAGGCGTGATACTACGACAATGACAATAATGGAGAACTCTTACCAGAAATTCGCTAGAGACGTGCTCGTTATTGGAATTACCAATCCGCTCATAGCGTTGAGCGGAATTATTCTACTACCTTTACTCACCAGGACCTTAGGCGCTCATGACTTCGGAATATGGGCACAAGTTCAGGTCACGATAGGCTTGGTTTTGGGTTTTGTGGGTCTTGGCTTGCCTTACGCTATGACGAGGTTCCTTGCCGCTAAGACCAACAGAGAAGAGATACAAGAAGACTTTTACTCGGTATTTTGCCTGGTATTCCTGGTGACCCTCGGTGCCTCAGTTGCACTAATCGCATCAGCAAATTTCATCAGTGAAACCTTTTTCAAGGGTGCGACTCCAATAGTAGGGATAACCGGGGTTATTATCCTGGTATGGTCGCTAAACTGGGTATTTCTGAGCCTCTTTCGTGCCTTCCGCCAGATGAAGAAGAATTCCCTCTTCATGATTGCCGATACCTATGGGCAACTTGGGCTTATTGCCTATCTGGTTCTAAATGGACATGGCCTACTGAGCATAGTTCTTGCTGTCTTAGCGGTGAGGGTGGCGATCTTTTTCATTCTCTTCTTCTTAGTGAAGTCACAGATTGGAATCAGGAAACCCCGCTTCTCCAGGATAAAGGAATATCTGGATTTTGGCTTGCCCACCATCCCCGGCAATGTAGCCGCCTGGGTGGTTGCCTCCAGCGACAGATACGTCATTGCCTTCTTTCTGGGAGTGGCACCAGTCGGGGTTTATTCGGCAGCTTATGCATTAGGAAACATCCCCCTCATGTTTGTTGGGGTATTGGGTTTTGTGCTCCTCCCGGCAGTATCTAAGCTTTACGACGAGGGTAGACTGAATGAAGTAAGAACCCACCTGAGCTATTCCTTGAAATATTTTCTGACTGTTGCCATTCCTTTTGTCTTCGGAGCCGCCATCCTTGCCGAACCAGTATTAAGGCTGTTCACCACCGCCGAGATAGCCGCCCAGGGGTATTTTGTTCTGCCACTGGTTGCACTGAGCATCTTATTTTTCGGCGCTTATGTGGTAGTGGCTCACATTTTAGTGGTGGCCAAGAAAACGAAGGTGCTAGGTCTTATCTGGGTGATTGCAGCCGTGGTTAATCTGGGGCTTAACATTCTAATAGTGCCGTGGTTAGGAATTCTAGGTGCCGCCGTTACGACTCTGGTGGCTTATTCCCTGGCATTGGGTATAGGAAGTTATTACTCCTTCAAAGAGTTCAGGTTCAATATTGATTGGCGATTTATTATAAAGAGCGTGGTTGCCTCAGGCATGATGTCGTGGGTTGTCTGGCATATCTCGCCGCAGGGAGCTTTAGCTACGATATCTACCGTCCTGGTCGGTGCTGCTAGCTACGGAGTCGTCCTGCTTCTATTGAAAGGGTTCAAGAGGGAAGAGATCAAGTTTTTCAAGGGCCTCTTTCAGAGGGGCTGAGGCAAGCTCTCCCTCACCATTTCTCTTATTTCTTCCTTGGTGAGCAAAACTCCTTGTTCCGATGTATATCTCTTCGACGGCAGCTTCTTATTTTTTTGATTGCCCACTTCATTAACAATAAACATATCCTGGGTCTCGCGGGCATTCATAAACTCATCTTCAGTCAATAACTCTTCATTGTCTTTCTCACCCGCCTTCTTCCCAGTGACTTCCACCTTGATGCTGGCTGGAGTATGTCCATATTTGGGTGCCAGCTCCTCAATTATTACCTCTGCTAAGTCACCGATACGCAAAGCGGGCATTTTGAAGATAAAAATCTCTCCACCGTGGGCTATTTCGGCAGCTTTGAGGACCAAATCAACCGCCCTTGATATGCTCATTACAAACCTGGTCATATAGGGGTCTGTGATCGTGACCGGGCCGCCCTTTATTACCTGTTCACGGAACAAAGGCACTACAG
>JALPXQ010000125.1 GCA_023271515.1 Dehalococcoidia bacterium
GAGAGAGGGTACTGGAATGAAACTGTCAAAAAACCTAAAAAAAGAAATACTCACTTGTGCAGTAGGAGTTTTTGCTGCAATTGTAACGAGTGTGAGTGTTAGGCTAATACACGATGCTATAACTACTGATGCATGTATAACAATTACAGATTCTGAAAACGAGTTTCCAGTAATTACAGCAAAAGAACCTGGTGTAATAGGAGGATTCGATTTCAGGTTTCCTGGAGATTGGTTGACTCAATTTAACGTAGAAGTGACAGTAAAAGATACAAACTGGGATGGAGAAGTAAGAGTTTATCTTATAGGCACAGAAACACAAGAACAGTTCTTTCTTGGCACACTTGATAGGGATAAAAAAACGACTGTACTGCGGGTTGAGGGAACTTGTCCAACTATAGCAAAAGTTGTTGAGGTTAGAGAAACTGAAAGTGGCAAAGTGATTATTACGGAACGAGGAGGTGATCTAGGAAAAGTAACTAACATGCTGGAAGAAAATGAGGGAAGAGTATGTTTAAAGTTTGTTATGTCGGGAAATGGAAGTGTGGTAATTGAAAAAGTGAGAATTTTTATAGACTGGTCATATATGGATGATGTATGGATAAACATGCGATCCATAATAGGTGACATTATAAGGTAATAAACGGTCAACCTTAAAAGCAATGTTGGAGCTTTTATTTTATATCAGTTTAGTGTAAATTCATGTTTTGGGGGGTGATACTAATATGTTAAACATCATAGAAGCACTAGTACATATATTCTCTTTTGCAATGATAGGAGGAGTCGCGGGGGCTGTAGGAGCGCAAAGCTTAAAGTATACGAATCTTATAAGCGAAGATAGGGCAAAGATATGGGCTTTGATTTTAGTGGTAGTTGGTCTTTTATTAGGTGGTGCCTATGGCTGGCATACCTATCTACAACCATAACTCGCCTTTTCTTTGTTTGTGAGGTATGATTTTTTGCAAAAAAGGAAGAACGCTAATTAAAGAGTCTGTTCGAAAAGTTTAAAACTTGTTAGCTATAAATAGGAAATGCACTGTCACTTGTCGAATTAGGTAGCAATAACCACAGAACCACCAAAAGCCAAGTGAGGTGCATACTTATGGCAACCATTCAACTGGATCTCTTTCCCATGAACTATTACAACACACTCAGCTGTCTTTAAAGACTAAAGGCATCTGTAGGTATTAAATAAATGTCAAGGAAAAAGTATTTATAGGAATAAGTAATTTGAAAACTCTAAGCTATTACATTTCCAGACCGGCAAGGTGCCGGAACGGGGCGCCACTTTTCTGAGTGGCGGCCTTCCCCAGTACAATACCTACCGCTGTGGCGACGGCAAATACCTCAGCCTGGGGTCGCTGGAGCCGTGGTTCTTCGCCAACCTCTGCCGCGCCGTGGGCCGCGAGGATCTCATTCCCCATGCGTGGGACGAATCCCACCACCAGGAGATATTTGACCACCTTATCGGGGTGTTTCAGACAAGATCGCGCGATGAGTGGGTGGACATCCTCAGGCAGACCGATATCTGCGTTGCGCCGGTCTACCAGTTCGATGAGGTGGAGAGGGATCCCCATCTCATCCACCGCCAGATGATCGTCGAGGTGGAGCACCCTGAGGTTGGCAAGGTGAAGCAGACCGGCATCTCGATCAAGTTGTCGGAGACGCCGGGCGGGATAAGGAGGCCGCCGCCGCGGAGATGCCAGCACACCGACGAGGTGCTGCGAGGTCTGGGCTATACCGTCCCCGAAATCGAGCGGCTGCGAAGGGAAGAGGCGGTGCTTTAGTTACTCCCCACCGGCAGAGAGTGTTGAGAGAAACTCGTCCAGGGACATAGCCTGCAGCAGGGGATAGAGGGCCCCCTTTCGGTATAGATTGATAATCGCATCGTGATCGGCTTTTCTACATGCGGCCCAGCAATCTTCCAGAATGATGACCTTAAACTCGTGAGAAATGCCGTCAAGAACGGTTGTCAGGACACAGACCGGCGTGCTTATTCCCGCAACCGCAATACAATCCACCCCCAGGTCTCTGAGGATAGCGTCCAGGTTTGTTCCCAGGAAGGCGCTGAAGCGTCGTTTCTCCAGTATGATGTCGGATCCATGCGGCTCAAACTCAGCAATGACTCCGGCTCCCTCGGTGCCCATGATTGCATGGGGCTTGATTCTCCCCTCTTGAAAGATAAAATCCTCCGGCAAGAAGCTATCATTGGCGAAGATCACCGGCGAGGCATTCCCTCTGGCTGCCGCCAGGAGGCGTCTTCTTCATTTTCCCGTGTGCTGTCGACCAAGTAGACCTGTAAGCCGAGTTCTGTGCTCCGACGAATCGGAGTGGTGACCATCTATCTAGCCCCGACGTTACCGCCGGGGTCATGCGGCCTACCCGAGGACAGGCCGGGCGCCTATAGTCCTTCTATTCGGCCTTGCTCCAGGTGGGGTTTACCCGCCACCGATGTCACCATCGGCGCGGTGAGCTCTTACCTCACCATTTCACCCTTACCCCGAAAGAATCGAGGCGGTGTGTTTCTGTGGCACTTTCCGAGGGTCGCCCCTCCTGGGTGTTACCCAGCACCCTGCCCGGTGGAGCTCGGACTTTCCTCCCCGATGACGGCAAGCCGGCACCGGAGCGGCCACCCGGTCTACTTGGTCAATTCTAATCTACCATAAGGAGACTGAGGATTCAATGGTGGGCTCGGCAGGATTCGAACCTACGACCAACCGGTTATGAGCCGGCCGCTCTGCCGCTGAGCTACGAGCCCCGGTGAGACCTAGTTGACCCCATACATTCCTCGA
>JALPXQ010000126.1 GCA_023271515.1 Dehalococcoidia bacterium
CCCGAACCATCATCCTCGGTTGTGGGATAGAATACTCATGGGCTGCGAGGACGTGACTGGTCAAATCATCTTCTCAATTCGCCAGCGGTAGAGAGCGACCGAGCTCAGGAATAGCACCGCTATCCACAGAAAAACAGTACCAAGCTCTGGGTGGAACTGGCATAATGGCGTACCCTCATAGATGATGCCCAGGATCACCCGAAATAGGTGATAAACTGGATTATGGTCTGCTACTCCCTCTATCATGGTTCCTTCGAATTTACCTGCCCTATTCCAGTCAGCAACTTGGAATAGAATCACAGAGGTGCCAATGCCAATCCCATAGGTTGCGTAGACACTTTTTGATATCACGGCGAAGTTGAGCCCCAGTGCGAGAGCAAAGAGCACCGCCATAAGAAGAACGATCAGCAAGTCCAGCCAGGAGCCGGGGATGGTGATACGATAAATAAACATCATGATGAATACGATGCCCACCATAACACCTAACCTGGCGAACGTGTCCAGGGCCACGCCGATCAGAAATCCCATCTTGCTGATGGGCATGATAAGTATTCGCTTCAAGATGCCGCTGCGGCGCATGTCCAGTACGGTCGCTCCAACACCAACGCAGCCGATGATGATCATGAAGAAATAAATAATCATGACGATCATAGCCGCCCTGTCCGCCATCTCTCCTGCTCCTATATTCCGGAGTACTACTAACCCTGCTGGGAATGCAACCATAAAGAGGAGACCGATTTTATCTCTGAATACGTCTTTCAAGGTATATCTGGCAAGAATTAGCGGTTTCATGTTTTACTCTCCCTTTTCTCTTAGCTCTCTACCTGTATAGTGACGGAAAACGTCGTCAAGTGTAACCCTTTTCTCACTGCTACTCCTGATTAAGAGCTTGCTTTCGTGCACCAGTTGTCGAACCTGTGGCAATGCACCGCTCTTGAGGGTAACTTTCAGGGATAGATCGTCACGATTCACTCCTACGACATCGGGGAGCGCAGTAAGCTTTTGCACCAGCTCTTCAGAAGGCATTTCAGCAAACGTATATTCGACCACCAGCTCGTCACTGAGGGTTGATTTCAACTGTTGCGGACTCCCCTGAGCGACGATCTTTCCTCGGTCCATCAGGAGTATGCGCGAACAGAGCGCATCTGCTTCTTCCATATAATGCGTGGTCAATAATACCGCCTTCCCACTTCCGTGGAGTCTGCGAACGAACCCCCAAGCCTCCATACGACAACGGTGGTCTAGCCCCACCGTGGGCTCATCTAGAATAATGAGCTGCGAGTCCGCTATTATACATCCCAATGCGAAGTTGAGCCGACTTTTCTGTCCTCCAGAGAGCGTCCCGGCAAGCTTATCAGCTTTTTCTTCAAGCTCGAATTCTTTGATGATTTCAGCCACTCTGTGTTTGAACCGTGGTATCCCGTACATCTCTGCCGCAAGCGAAAGGTTCTCGCGTACAGATAGATCTTCAAATATCGCCGCTCGCTGAGGCACGTAGCCTATTGCTCGGCGAACTTCAAGTCCATTCTTTGATGGCTCGAAGCCATCGACGAGCACTCTCCCCGAAGTCGGCTTACGCAGCCCGACGATTATATCGATAGTGGTGGACTTGCCTGCCCCATTAGGGCCTAACAATCCCACTGTTTCCCCCTTTTCTATCTCAAATGAGACGTCGTTAACTGCTGTCAAGTCACCGAATTTCTTAGTGAGACTCTCTATTTGAACAAAGCTCATATCTGAATTGCCCTCCTCATTGGGTTTTTGCAACTACTTGGGTTCAAAGTTCCGGGGGTTCACGCTCCTTTTCCCTCTTCAGGGCTTTTCTCTTCCGGTCGGACGACGGGACAAAAGAGCAGGGTCAAACTGTACTCCACATCCCCCTCAGGTTGGTCGGCGGCCTCGAACTCTCCACACAGCGTCACAACTTTCTCATAAAGCTCCTTGACCTTTCCTCGTGGAAGACGGGCATGAGTCCACTCCATATAGGGATGTGCTGACTCCATTGAGGCTCCAGGAGTTTCCTGAAGGCTGATCCTCAATGTCTGACCCAATTCCTCCAGGGTGGCTTCAAAGGCCGCTTGTGCCATGCTATATAGGCTTCCTACGTTCTGTTTCTGGAGTTGAAGCAGGGATTCATCGATCTTGAACCCTTCGGCAACGGCCATGTAGTACTTTTCCAGAATGCTGCGATACGGACGTGTCTCGACAAGCTGGACTAACCCCACCTGCTCAAGCTTGTTGATGTGGTAGTAAAGCCTATTCGGTTTCTCGTCCATGAGGTTGGCTAGTTGAGTGACCGTCATGGCCTTCTGATAGAGAAACTCCAACAGGCGCAGGTGGAGGGGATCAGCGAGAGCCTGTAGTTGCTCCAGATCCTTGATCAGATACTGCATGGGCCGCGGTTCGGGTTTGGAAGACATCATCCCTCCATCAATTTTTCCTGATCGCCCATCGCCATTTGGTCGACCAAAAATATTTTAACCCAAAGAAGTGTCTTTGTCAAGACACCGAATTAAATCATCTAAAATGTAACCAAACCCACATGGGCGGCTGCCCACCAACGGATCACACCGTGAAGCATGAAGGGTCAGGCCTTGCATTACGACATTTTCATCCTTCGCTCTACTCGGTAAACATTAGGAGCAGGACTGATGTTAGATTACAAGACTTGACCCCAACTCCGCTGCTTGTGAGCGCCTTACTGGTCGTTTCACTCATTCTCCTCACC
>JALPXQ010000128.1 GCA_023271515.1 Dehalococcoidia bacterium
CGGATCAAGGAACGGCAGAAGCCCGGATTAAGGCGGGCCCGTAAGAGAAAACAATATCGCAAGAGATAGCGCATCGGGGGGAGAATCCCCCCGATGATTTTGTTGCAATCCCCCTCTGTTCTTGGTAAAATCAATTGGTTTAAGGGAAAGTGCGATGTTAAATTACCCCGTGTTGATTCTCAACCAGAACTACGAGCCTCTCAATGTCTGCCAGGTCAGGCGCGCTATCGTATTGATCCTCCAGGACAAGGCCGAGGTGATCGAAAACAATTCGAGTGTGATTCGAAGTCCGTCCTTCTCGATGATATCCCCCTCGGTTGTTCGTCTGGCTCATATGATCAAACGGCCGCGCCCACAGCCAAAGCTGACACGGCGAATGGTTTTCATCCGTGATCAGTATACCTGCCAATACTGTGGCCGGCAGACCCGCGAGGTAACTTTGGACCATGTCCTTCCGCGACACATGGGCGGAGAGCACAGATGGGATAACGTGGTCACCGCCTGCAAGACCTGCAATCAACGCAAAGCAGGTCGTACTCCCAAGGAAGCGGGGATGAAGCTGTTGAGAAAGCCATTCCAGCCGCCATCCGCCGGCCATTATGTCGTTTATCCCTTCCGCGCTCCCCCGGAATGGCAAAAATACCTGGTTTTCTCCGGCAGCATGAGAGCAAGTTGTCAGTATTCAGGAACTTCTGAGTTTGGAGTTTCGAGTTCGGATGTCCTCGGAACTCGATACTCAGAACTCGAAACTCAATCGATGGGGCTGTAGCTCAATTGGGAGAGCGTTTGACTGGCAGTCAAAAGGTCGGGGGTTCGAGTCCCCCCAGCTCCACCAAAGGTATCAATAGGTAGAACTTCCACCTCCACCTTGGAAGCTCCCGTCTGTGGTAAGGGCAGATTATAGTAGACCTTTGCTTCGTCCTTACTGACCTGTATTCGTTTGATAAAGGAGCGCAGGAAGACCTTCCTTTCTGTGATGTCGGCCTCCTCAAGCAGGCTGCGCAAATCCTGAGCGTAGGCTTTCACTGTATTCACGTCAATCTCCTCGACACGGCGCACTACCATGTCCGCCTCAACATGCAGGCGCGCTCTGCTTAGTTCGTCCTGGCGGGTCTTCAACTCCTTAATTCTGGGAGCAAGGTCGTCAAGCTCAAGCTTTCCGGTTTCTAGGGCATCGTAAAGCTTGGCCAACCTGGCTCCAACATCTCTCAATTCAGCATCGATGATATCCAGACGCTCGCGCAGGTGGCTGGAGGCCAGTTGCAGTTCCTCATTCACCAGGGTAACCAGTTCCTCCAGGTTTTCATCGGTCAGCACCTTGGCCCGAAGCTGCTCTATCACCAGCCTCTCTAGCTTGTCTTTGGGAAGCATTCTGGCATCGCAGACGTCCCTTCCCTGCTTAGAGCTTCTCGAGCAAAGATAGTAGAAATGCCGACCGGATTTGGCGCTGTGGCCGGTCATGGCTCGACCACAGGAGCAAAAAAGAAGACCACTGAGGAGGTAAAAGCTGGGCACTGTCCTGGGATGGGTCACCACCGGGCTCTTTGCTGCCAGCTTTCGCTGAACCAGATCGAAGGTCTCGCGATCGACGATGCCCGGCCAGGCGCCGTCCACCCTCACTGGAGGTTCCCCGCTGTGGAGTGCCGGGTGTCCCGGCCTATCGCCCCACACCAGAGTGCCGCAATACGCTTCATTATTGAGAACCTTATATACCGTGGTGCGCCCCCATCTCTCACCGCTGCCAGTCCGCAAGCCCTCGCGATTGAGAGTCGTTGCGATTGCCTTACAGCCCACATCCTGGAGAGCCATGTCAAACATTCTCCGCACCACCTGAACAGCTACAGAGTCATCGGGCTCAGGCTCAAGCTTATTTCTGGTTCTGCTGCCATCACGGACGGCAACTTTGCGGAAGCCGTAAGGTGGCCGGCTGCCATTGAAGAAGCCCCGAGAGGCATTCTCACGCATCCCTCGCTTGATGTCCTGTCCCAGGTTAGCGCTGTAGAACTCGTCAATGGACTCAATGACGCCCTCGAGCAGGCGGCCGGTAGGGCTGTCATCCAGCGGCTCATTGATAGAAATGACATCGATACCTTTGTTTCGCAGTAGGGTCTTGTAGGTGATAGAGTCAGCCCGGCTCCGGGCAAAACGGTTCAACTTCCAGACCAGGATAGCCTGGAAGGGAGGTTGCTTGGTCTTGGCAAGTGCCAGCATTTCCCGGAAAGCTGGTCTAGCCGCGGTGCGGCCGCTTTCGGCTTGGTCGATAAATTCCCTGACCACGTGATAGCCATTTCGAGCGGCATAGTCGCGGAGAGCTCTAAGCTGTGCTGAAATAGAGAGATCAGTATCCTGCTTTTCCGATGACACTCTGGCGTAAATAGCTACCTCCATTTTGACCCCCCTTCGTTGTCTCTATTCATTAGGTCACAAATAGCATAACATCGTGGACACTTTCTACTGGCACTAAGATTCGCACCACATCGTGGACATTTCTTATTAACACTGCCATTCTGGAGTGTTGCCAGTTTCGGTGAAATCGGACACCGGGTTCGCTCCAACCCGGCCACCTTCTCGGTCAAATCGGCCACCCCCTG
>JALPXQ010000127.1 GCA_023271515.1 Dehalococcoidia bacterium
TTAGCACCATGAACCATTATGTACTCCTCATCAGCGACGGCATAGACCGAGACGCTTCGCCACGACGGGTTGCCCCCATAGCCTCCAATCGGTCCAATCAGGTCCGCTAATGATTCAAGGTATGATGCCGCGCTCCCTTGAGCAGCAATAAGGCCTTCCAATAACTCACGAACATCATCAATATCCGCATCCTCATCTTCAATATGTGTTAAAGTGTATAAAGCGATAAGTTTTAGAACATTTTCATTCAAATCAGCGAGTTCTCTTAACTCCTGGATGCGCTCTTCCACAAGATGGGGCTCGGTAACCAGACGCAGGAGAATAACATCATCTCCAGCAGCAAGGTGCTCTTTTAGAGATGGGACATACTGGCTTTCAGGACAAATATAGAGGTCATCCTCTTCGAAGTCCAGCGGTGGCAAGTCAAACGGGTCAATTCCAATAACCGGTGGTCCAAAGACAAGCTCAGGTTCCGGCAATTGCAGGATTCCCAATTTAATCAGTTTTTCTATTCATTATTATGTGCCATCAGAATTGTCCCTGCTGAGAGCAAAGAGGCGGCGGCACTAAAACCATAAACCACATCACCTAAATCAATCTCACCAACTACCACATCCTGATAGCGAATCAATCTCACTTTACCTTCTTGATTACGCAGGTACCCCTCAAAAAGGATACCTCCCTCAATTGACTTATGCACCAGAGAGGTCCCGTCAGCGGATTCGATTTTACATAGCCATCACCTCCCAGGTAAGAGTGAGCTCGGCCACTGGCATGTTGGCCTCTGTATATACAAGACGCTCGGAGCGGCCGACTCTGCTCACATACCGGGGCTCGCTTAGAATCGCCTCTTCTTGCGCCAGTAGAGCAATCCTGCAATGCCCGCAATTGCCAGCCCGATAATGGCGCCCAGGAGTTTGGACTTCATTTTATAACCCTCAGTTGTTCTTGGGTAACAGATCCTTTCGACAGGACTATCATCGCAAGCTGCTAAATTCCCATCCCCGGGGCCAGCCAAGGGGCAGGCCTCTTTATCCCGTTCTCCAGTCAAGAACTTAATCCTGGTGAATGGTTACATTGTTGGATTTGGTCAGGCAGCCGGGTTCAACACGCGGCCAACAAAAAGTATCGTGCCGGTCTCGATGTCACGAATCAAGAAGATGAACGGCCGGTCAATGGTGACCTCAACCGGCGGCAAGGGCACTGCTGTTAGCGCCATAACCACAGCGGTGGCTGCGGCCGCCTCTGTGCCCGCTTCATCTACCGAGACAAAGGCCTTGTGGATCACATCCTCGATGAACAGATCGCGATTGCCTGTCATGCCCGAGAAATCCGCCTTCTCTGGCAGGAAGGCATCTGGCATACCCATCGCCGCCAGAGTTCGCCTCAAACTGAACCTTGAGTCGAATTCAAACCTGGGCATCGCCAGCTTGACTTGCCTGCGTTCTACTCTGCCAATAATTTCATCCACCTTCTGAGCATCCAGCGCCTTTTCAAATGCCTCAAATTGACCGGCTTGAGGAAGGAGGATCACCATTGAGAGTTCACCGCCATCGTATAGCAGTTCAACCGCTTGATAACCATCCCCTTCGACAAGCCCGAACCGCTCCGTCTGTCTCATCATCGGCACGGTGACCTCCCCTCCGTCCAGCAGGTAAAAGATGTCGTCCGTGGTATCACGCTCCGAAAACGGGTGCTGCCATGCCGCATTGAAATAGATGGCGTTGGTGAGGACGAGACGGGTGAGGACATTAATCACACCCTGCGGAATCAGGTCTTCAATCCGGCCTTCCGTCTGCTTGCTTATCCAGTCGTTGATCGCTACCCGGGACTCTTCCGGTGCATTTTTGAAATCGAGCATCCTCAGCCCGGCACCGTAGTTCTCGGCCAGAACGTCAAGGAACTCGGAAAGGAACCTGAAGTCCTTCTGTCCCCAGATGGCATTGACGATATTCAGCCGGAAGCCCTCCCCATCTCTGCCTTCGGCATCCTCACCGCGGCGGGCAAGCTCCATATCCAGCCTGTTAAACGCCTGGTGCAGGTGATCCACAAGGTGAGTAAAATGGAGGGTATCGGCCATCTGCTGGGCGGTCTCACCGCGGGCACCGGCGTATGTCATCGCCAGAGCCATCGAGATGCTGTAGGGGGAGTAGAAGAGATTGCCGTCGGCCTCTCTGAGTGTTTGATAAAGGTCAAAGGCGAAGGCGCTGTTTGCGCAAACCAGTGTTGACGGCCTGGCGTTACTCGCATCCGGCTGCGCCGCGTTGCCCGCTACTGTTGGGGATTGCCCAACTCCGAGAACATGATATCCCAACCCAACGATAGCGATTACTACCATCAGACTGATGACTACCAACCAACCTTTCCTCATCGTCCTTTCTCCTTTCCTTTTTTGATTTTTCAGCGGAGTGAGCATCCTCAGATGCGAACAACCTGTCTCTCTTGCCGGCATCTGAGGATGCCGACTCCTCGGGATAATTCGCTTTGAGCGATTGCCCTTAACATAAGTATTTACGCCTCTCTATATATTAGACGCCTGGAACGACGGGTTCTGCTCACCCGTTGGGGCCTTTAGGGTTCCGGATGTCGTTCTAGAGCCTCAATCGCCCGCTCATAACCAGCCTCGGCTACAGCGATCGCCGTAAGCAG
>JALPXQ010000129.1 GCA_023271515.1 Dehalococcoidia bacterium
GAGTATTCCGTCCTCCAGTGAGCGCAGGAAATCCTTTATGCCCTGCGCTAGCTCTACCGGGCCGGACTCGCGCGGGATTTGCAGCCGTTCGTAGACGAAATGCTCAAAGTCCCCCCTTTGCCGGGTAAAGATAGCATTATATATATCATTTGCGGCGACTGTTTTACCTTCAGTGGTGGTCAGTTGCGAAGGAACTACCAGCGGCACCCCGGGTACGAACTCCCGAAAAGTGACGTGAGGAACGGGCGGTTTGAGAGTTTCCCGCGTGATCTCCCAGCTAGTAAGAAAAGCCGACTTCTGGTGGAGGAATTCATTCAGCAGCTCCTCGATTTTCCTTTCGGCTTCCAGGACCAACAGGCGCTCCCTCTCCTCAGGCAGCAAGATCCCCAATTTATCCCGCAACAGATACATTTCGCGGGCAAAGCCGGCCATGAAACCGTTGTGCAGCGGCATGAGGGCATTCACCAAGTCATCCCTGGCAAATTCCGGGTCGAAAGCATAAGCCAGCAGGGAGTGATACACGATTTGCGCCCACAGCTTCGCGGAGAAACCCTCTCTGAGGTCAGTTGAGGCCAACTGAACCAGTTGCTGATAGATTTCCTGAGGAAGAGTCCTCCTATAGAGCGTGTGGTAGTTATTGAAGCCCTCTTTATATTTCCTTATCGTAAGTTGCGGGTTGACTTCCACCGAATCGGGTTGGTGTGTCTTCCTGACTCCGAAAGTAGGTAAAGGTTGTAGCAGAGGCGGTTTAATCCCCCTCTCTCCCCACCACTCCTGGTCGGCTACAATCTGGTCAAACAGCACCTTGATTTTCTGCCGCAGCACCAACTCTGCTTTGGCTGCCATTGGGCTATGAATCTTGATGCCCAGGTTGGCCTGGCAAATCCTGGCGCCGCTGGTGACGGCCGTGGTGGCCAGCCAGCTATCTATACCATGCTCACCGATCTCATGGCTGTGCAGGTTGCGAGTGTCTTGCAGATATATTCGAATCAGCCGGTGAGAGATTCCCCACTGTCCTCCCAGCAGGTCGTGAATGGGGCAATTATAGATGGCGGTAAGGAGGGGATAGAATAAAAGAGTGGCGACCGACGACTCAAGGTAATGGCGATGGAATCGGGAAATGACCAGATCCATCTCCTTACTCTTAATGGGCTCCAGAAGGAGCCTGATCCAGTCCGGAGCTAACCCCCCAATTTCTCCACTCCCGTGGCGACTGCCCAAGTCGGCTTCCACGATGGCCAGGTCTGCACCTAGGCTCCGGGCTGCCTCGAAAATGGCTCGCATGCCCCAACCCTTCCCGCTCACGCCCTCATCAGTGAGCAAGAAAGCTATCCGGTTTATCCCGGGGCTTTGGGGAAGGGTATTGATCACCCTGAGGGCTTCACCACCTGCTGGAGCACCAGCCATCACAATGACCGATTTTTGATCCGGGTAGAATTCTTCCAGCCCTTTTTCTACCGTCTTCAAGACCGCCGGGATAGTATCGGCTTCGTTATAGAAGGGGATCCCCACGACGATATCAGCTTCCGCTATCCTTGCGGTCTGGCTTAGCAACTCCTGGATAGTGGCCCGAAAGCTCTCCTCCGCTTCCTCACCAGAGGCTGCTTTTGCTTTTCCCCGATCACTGCTCACCATTCACCTCCGTCAAGATAAGCCCTCAGCACTTTCACTCTAAACTCAGAACTCATCACTCAGAAGTGCTGAATGCTGACTACTGAACGCTTAGTTTACAAGAAAAAACATAAGAAACATCACTAAGAAGACTACCACAAACAAAACCGCTAAGGGCAAAAAGGTAGATCAAGATAGCTCGTCCCGTGGAGACAAGGTAATTCTCTCTTACCGCTAGGATGTTGAGCACTAACGGCCACAGCCCGACTCCGAAAGTCCCCAGACCGGAGAGCAGACCACCCACGATTGGCAACAAGCCTATCGCCGCCAGGGGGGCAGTAAAAATACGCGGCAAGCCGGCAAAGGCAGAGCCGCAGAAAAGCCCGCCGTAGGTCCCCCTGCCACCCAGCACCGAGGCGGCTATATGGTAGATGGCAGTGAATATTACCAGCGTTACCATATTAACGATGGAGCTTCCCACAAGTATAGCAGGCATGCCGAGGTCAGGCAATCCCATACCTTCGAGGTCCCCTGGCTTTATCCAAGCGACGGCACTTACCAGGGAAACGACCAGGACGACGATTATCGCCCAGCCAATAGGTCGCTGCTCACATATACTGCGAATGGTAGAGATTGGTCTGGCCAATACGCCGCCGAGTGTCTCGATAATACCTTTTTCCATGTTCTTCTCCTTTTCTCCTTAGTGACTATTCAGCCACAGAGTTCACAACCTACCCCCTACACCCTACCCCTTTCTCGGTGGGCTCTCCCTGCCTTCGCAGGGACAAGCGTGGCCAGTCATAAGATCAATACCGAGGCAGCAAGTAGGTATTCAGCAATTCTCTCAGAAGACGATCTCCTCCCCCAGAAGCCTGGCAACAGCCAGGTCCCGGAGGATGCTTCCCCCGCCGAAGACCAGGTCAAGGAGCGAGGGAACCGGAGGAGCCAGCTCGATTACCA
>JALPXQ010000013.1 GCA_023271515.1 Dehalococcoidia bacterium
CACCGGTGGAAGGGGGGAAAAGAAAATGTTGGTCTGTAAGGTATGTGGTAAGAAGTTTAAGAGTAAAGAAGCTCTGGGCGGACACATGTCCGGCGCTCATCCGCAAAACAATGCCAACAATATGCCCAAGACCAATGCTCCAAAGTCCATCAAGGCGGAAGGAGTGGAGGAGTCGTCGCAAAACTTCGCGGAAGGGGTGGTTGAGGCTGTTTCGGAGGAGCCGTCTCAGCCCGCGGATGAGGGACCTGGCAGAATGGAGAGTATCCGCAAGCTGCGAGAGCAAGGATGCAGTGCTAGACAGATAAAAGAGGATTTTGGTTATGCCCGTTCAACCGTAGACCAAGTATTCGCCGAGTTTATTGAGCCAGAAGCAGAACTGGATCAGGGTAAAGAACAGGAAACCATGCCGGCGGTCTACAAGAAGGATGATCGCCCGAATCCAGAAGTGCTGCTACGCCGCTACATGGACGGCAGCTACGAGGATGAGCTCGAGCCGAGTTTTATATTCACCAGGGTGTCGTATCTACTGGTCATCCAGAGTGCGTATCCACTAGTTGGATACGAGTGGGTGGCCATGTTCCGCTGAACAAAAGACAATATTGTTACCTCGATAACTCATAGCGAGCGTGTAGAGGTGCTCGCGCTAACCGGGCCCAGGGGCCACGGAGGATGGCTTAACTTGGTCAGAAGGATCGGTCATAATAGTCGAAAGGTCAGTTAGATAGACGGTCAGATGAGTGGGTTCTCTATTCTCTCCGCTAGCGATGCTGTATTGGAATTTCAATCCGATCCAAATCCTAAGCACTAAATCCGAAATCCTAAACAAATCCCAATGTCCAAAACAGTTTTGAATGTTCCGACTTAGATATTGTTTAGGATTTAGATATTCGGATTTAGGATTTTGCCCGAAGGGCATATTTTGCTGAAAATTGGGTCTAGTGGTATCTGACCGGTGACCCCCTCCCCCTCCCTGATGGATAATGGGTGAGTGCCTAAGTTTATGTGACCGACCGAGAAAATGACCGAGGTTAGAGATGAAACAGCTTCCCTTTCAGACCAGGATGGAGGTTCTGGACTTTTATCTTCAAGGTCTCTCCGCTGACAAGGTATCAGAAAAGACCGGGGTTTCCAAAGGGGCAGTCATATCCATTCTTAAGGAAGCCAGAGAGGGAAAATACCCTGAGCTAGGGCTTAAAGGTAGGATTGACGACAACATGGCAGTGAGATTAAGAAAGCAGAGCCTGGACCTGACTCAGGCGAGGCTGGGGTTTAGCTTTCTCCAGAGGCTGCTGGCTATGGGAGTTGAACCGGATGGGCTTGAAGAATGGATTGTATTTTACTCAGAAGTAAGCCCCTACCTTGCCGGAGGATTTCGTCCCGGCAGCTATGGAGCTGCTGAAGATAAAAAGGAAACCGGCCTGAGCTACACTGATCTGTCGTCTCAAATAAGAGAGCTTGCCGAGGAGCGACAGAGGCTTATCGAGGCCATAGGAGACCTGAAGGCAAGCGAAAAGAGATGCAATGAGCTCAAGGTCAAGATGGGTGTGATGGTTGGCTTTGTAGGCACCATGCTAACAAGTGCTATGGCTATGGTAACCGGGCAGCCAATGATGGCACCGGGCAAACCGTCCACTTCTACGTTGCTGTCTATCGCCATCTGGCCGTCCGGCGAGATTAAGCCGGTTCTGACAGCTGACCCACCTGGGCAAGTGGGAGTGATTGTCGTTACCTTTGAGGAGTTTGAGCAAACTGCGGTCAAACTCAAGAATGATGTGCAGAGCGGCGAACTCATGCCCAGTGTGGAGGATGAAATTCCAGGGCTGATATACAAAAATTTGGGTAAAGGTCATCGTGAAAGCTGAAGCTACCAGTCTGCCCTCTTGGCTCAGAGGAGCGCTGTGAATTCCGAATGAAGCTAGAAAATAGCTAACAAAAAGCTAACGGACTGAATCAAACAGGATGTCACCAGATGGTATTTTAGCTTCAAAAACACGGTTTGGCAGTGGACGCAAAAACACCAATTCGTATCTGAAAGCACCGTTTGGGACACCTGAGGGCAAATTTCGAGAGCGGCACCTTAAACCACTCGGTCACCCCTCCCATAAAGTTGCATAACCCCGATCTCTAGTTTATACTATAAGCTGTCTCTCGTGCAATGGGTAACCTTCCTGCAACGGAAGAAACTTTCATTAAGGAGGCGTGGACCTGATCATTATGAGCACCCACGGGAGATCCGGTGTTTCGCGTTGGTTCGTCGGTAGCGTCGCCGAGCAGGTGGTGCGTCATTGTGTGGCCCCCGTGTTGGTAGCCTCGCCGTCTGCGTGCCGGTAGTTTCCTGCAAGATGTGTGTTGTGGCACCTGGGGGCAAGACAGTTGGCCGGAACTCAGGGAGCTTGCCACGAGAGGATGGATACCTGGTTGGTGATCCATCCCGACCTGTCAGCCGTCCATTCCCCGACGCATCATTTCCATCGTTGCCACCGATCCGAGCAAGAAGGGCCCATTTTTTAATATCGCCGTCTCTAGATCAACGCAATCCAGTGCGTCCTCATGGCTCAATCGCGGATATCTGGGGGAAGAAGATCCGGGATGGTATCCTTGATGGGATAGCGCACTGAGCAGTTGGCGCAGTAGAGAGAGCCGCTGATCACCTCCTTATCATCCTCCTCCTCGACAGTGAGTTCGAGAGAGTTCTTGCACATCGGACAGGCTAGTATATCCATAAGTTCCTTTTTCATTGTGTCACCCTCCGTATTTCCTTTCTTTTCCTCTGTGAACTCTGTGGCCATAAATCGCCGACTGAATTAATGATCTCCACATTAACCGGGCAGATCCCACATCTCTGCTCCCGACAGAAGGTCTGGTAGAGATGGATCAATCCCTGCTGGCGTCGCGCTGAGTTTACCGTCTCTGGCTTCCCCGCACCCCAGAAAAGCTCGCTCAGGTATCGAGTTATCTGATTTTCCCCCAGTCGAGGATAGGTTCGATACAGCTCCAGGATATGCTCCCCGATCTTCGGACGCGAATCGCACTCAGCCAGGGCGAGAGAAAATAGCAAAACCACATTCACTGTGATCTCCCGTGCCCGTCCCGACCCAATGAGGTCGGGGATCAGAAAGCCGGACTCAATCGCCGTCGTGCCTCTCCCGGGATTCGCCTCTGCTACAAGATCGGACACCCCCTGGAGCAAGCCTTGGTCCAGATAGCGGTCGAAGAGGTGTCCCGCTGCCAGGAGTCGCCGCCTGGGAAAGTTCCTGGGATGCATCCGGAAGAAGTGCCAGTCGGTGTAGCTCATGGCGTTTTCGACATTCAGGGAACGCCACATTTCCTCCAGCTTCGATGGCGCCTCCAAACCCCCAAAGCCGGACTTCTCCTCACATTGTGAAGGCAGCAACCCCGCCCCACCCAGAAGCAGAGCCTGGAGCACAAGGCTTCTGCCACCGAGTTCCTGTTCCTGAGCGATGCTCTCCAGGACCCGCAGCGGCAGCCGGCGTGCCAGTTCCTGAAAGGGCTTCTTATTCTTGGTGTATCCCAGAGCTCCCATCACACCCTGGTACAGCACCTCGGCCGGCTCATCGAGAATCAACCCCACCTCAAAGAAAGCCGATTTCAAATAGAACCGCTCCTCGCCACACCAATCCAGGATTTCGCCCATTCTCCCCTCTCCGTGCTGACTCCCAACGCCTCGGCAGGGGGAAATGAGAGTCATGGCGCGGAGGGAAAGCTCATCCATCGAGCCATTGAGGAAGTCGTGCAGGGGTAAGGTGGGAGCCGATTCCCCGTTTTCAAGTTGAGCCGGCCTTTTCGCATCGTCCCACAACACCACGTGGAGAATCACCCCGTTGAAATGCCGGTCGAGGTGGTGGCCATGTGCCCTCCAGTCGCTCGACTTGTTCATGGCTCCTCCTTCACCACCTGAATGAATATCTCGTTGAGCGACGGTGTGGAAACCTCGAACCGGTCCACGGTGATGTCCCGGGCCAGAAGTTGCGCCAGCACCTCCTGGGACGAGGTTTTCCCGTCAAGAAAAAGCTCTACGAATTTGCCGTGATTCTTCTCCCCCGTCACACCGGCCAGCCCGTCAAGCGAGCCCTCACATTCGAGGAAGATAGAGTTGTTTCTGAATCTCGACCTGATCTCAGACAATTCCCCGTAGAGCACTGTCTTGCCCTTATTGATCATCAGGATGCGGTCGCAGAGCTCCTCCACCTCATTCATCTGATGGGTGCTCAGGATGATCGTTTTCCCGTGTTGGCGAAGCTCCCGGATCAATTCCTTGAGCATCTCCCTGTTGACCGGGTCGGGCCCCGCAAAGGGCTCGTCCAGGATCACCAGATCGGGGTCGTGGATGATGGTGGTGACGAACTGGATTATCTGTCCCATGCCCCGGCTGAGCTGCTCTATCTTCTTGTCCTTATGCTGGAACATGCCCACCCGGTGGAGCAGGTTGTCTGTGCCTGACTTCGCCGCGCCGGGAGTGAGGCTCTTGAGTCGAGCCAGATACTCCAGCGATTCGGCAACGGTGATCCTGCGGTAAAGTCCCCCTTTCCTCGGGGAGGTAGCCGATCCTGTCCTTGGTGCTCTCCCGAATGGGCGCCGAGAATTTTCACCCCGCCGGAATCGGGTTTGATGATATCCATGAGCATCCGGATGGTGGTCGTCTTACCGGCGCCGTTGGGCCCCATCATCCCGAATATCTCGCCGGACTTGACCTCGAAGGAGATGTCGTCGACCACCTCCTTTCCGCCAAATGATTTATGCACCCGGCAGACCTCGACGGTCTTCTCTCCGGGCAGCATCTTGCTGGGCGATAAACGGGAATCCCATTCCAGCGTGGGGGTGACTTCCTCCGAGGAGCCTGAACTTGACCGCTCGGCCCTGCCTCGTCGCCGGCGCTCAAGATATGAGCGCAGAGACACGGTCACCCCAATGGCAACAACGGCGATTATTATCGTATCCATATTCACCATCCAACTCTGGTGAATGGTTTCAGACGTTACGAACAGTGGAGATACTCTTCAACCAGTTTCTTGATCTCATCCGCCTTACCGTATAATCTCTCACTCAAGTCCTTATCATCGTAACTTTTAAGCTTTTTGACTATCCCATCAATTGCTACCGAGGGGAAAACGCCGTCCCTCTGGTATATTTCACGATCTCCCAAAAGACATTGGGCGAACTCCCACCCCCCATCCATCTCCAATCCGTGTCGAGCTGCCACGGCCAGCCCTGCCAGCAAGAGATGAATGTCAGCCGAACCATCAGGGCATCGAAACTCGACCGTCTGCCGGCCGGCAGGCTCCAGGAATGTCCCCCTCTCCTGAGGATTGGTATCCCTTATCATGTCACTCACACCTAACCACCCCAGGGGAACTCTAACTAATACGGACCGGTTTCTGTCACCCCAATTTATGTTTGTTGGTGCCTCCTGATGCGGAACCAATCTCAGATAGGAAATGGGGACAGTATTACCGAAGGCAGTCAGGGAAGGAGCCATCTTGAGATACCCCGCAATGGCCCTTCTGGCGATATCGCTTAACCGGCTTCCTTCGATCATCATATTTTCCCCATCCCTAACCAATCTCGTATGGGTGTGAAGTCCACTGCCTGCATGACCCACCGAAATCTTGGGGGCAAAGCTGATCGTTACCCCATACTTATAGCCGACCATCCTCAACACCCATTTGGCAATAACAATTTGACCCGCCGCATCTTCTATCGCCACGGGGAGAAACTCAATCTCATCCTGTTCCATTTCATGATCTTCCCCAGGAATAGCCCCTACCTCAGAATGAGCATATTTTATCTTTCCTCCCGCCTCAGCAATGGCTTGCATCGCCTCGCACCTTAATACTTCCCACTTGGTATGTCTATCGTTGGAATGGGTGAGAACGGATTCACGTAGGCAGTCCTATAGCGAGGGATAAGGTATAAATCGCTTGATGCCGCATCGATATAGGGGAACAGGCTGGAACCATCTACCCTTTCTCCCATCGACAATACTCGATCTAATTGAGCCCTACTGATAATGGCAAAATTAAGCGTCTTTAACCTGCCATCTCCTCCTACATGCCGGAAGTTGAGCATCTCGATCTTGTTCTCCTCGACAAACTTGATGAGGTCTTCTTTCGTGAATTCTTCCTGCGGCTTTCCCAAATACTGAACTATCCTGTTAGGATTCATTGCTATCTCCGCGTCGTTCATAGCTTATCCCCTCCTTCTAGACTGCTCAGGAAATCGTTCAGCACTAAGGCCATCTATTATATAACACCTCAACGCGGCCGGCATTCAGGTCTATCCTTAGATATATCCGATTCTCGGCATCTTCAAAGTCGGGTGAGATATAGTAATCGCCCTTCTTGGGGAAGCGGCTCTCGTCTATCTCCAGGACACCTACGTTGAGATCCACCTCAATTCGAGCAGCTACCCCTTCGGGGATGGTTATCTGGATATTGGCGGCGTTCAGTTCCGGGTCGAGCCGCGTCACCTTAAGATGGCGGAGATCGAGCGCCGCATCTGCGGCAGCCGAATTAACCTCAAGGATTAGCGGAATACCCTGGGTGAGCTCGACCTTCCACTCGGTCCACCCCGCTCCCACCCTCCTCCAGGGCGGTCGGCGGTCCCAGGTGCTGTTCAGACGAAGGTTCCCCACCGTATCTTCGCGACGGAAATCCGCCGTCAGGCCATTCCATCGGGAGAGGGCCTCCACCAGATTCGGGGAGTCTGGTGTGAGGGCAGACAAGCGGATATGTCCAGCCTGGAAAGCCACCTCAACGACGGCCTCACGGAGGTCGCCCCGGGGCTCTGAATGGGTGATGATGACTTCCTGACAGGGAGGCATCTGATATTGTCAGACAGCCACGCCCAAAAAGGCGCCCAGCACCACCACCAGGACCGTTGACAGCCAGGGCTTATGACGGCCGACGACGATATTAAGTCCGATGATGATAAGTATCACCGGCCAGAATCGCCACAGCATCGCCCACAGTCCCCATGGGAGAATGTTAAAGTTCTGTAAAAGGAGAACCACTCCCACGAAAACCAGAATAATGCCCCAGATGGAGATATGATGCTTCCTTGGCGATTTCGTTTCACTCATGGCGCCTCCTCCAGGTCGTCAGAATAAACAGCAGACCAGCGCCCACAAGTAATAGTGGCCACAGTCTGATCAAATCGAACCAGAAGAGGTTGAAATTCTCTACCAGGAAAGCGAGGCCCGCCACGATGAGGACAGTACCTATGAGTTCGCGGCGCCACCGAAAAATCCCTTCCCCATCTTTCGCCTCCGCTTGCTCCTCGCCAAATGTGGAACGTATCTCTTCTCCAAGTTCGCCGGCGGTCTTTTTGATCTCCTCCCCATTCTCCCGCATCGTCCTTGGGCTCGGTCGTCTTTGAACCCTCCAGTGGAACGATGACAGCCATGATGATGTAGATCAGGATGCCTAGCCCGTTGGCAAAAACCAGTAACACCATCACCAGGCGGACCAGCGTCGGATCCACATTCAGGTGTCTGGCCAGCCCCACACACCCCCCAAATCACCCGGTCGCTTCGACTGCGATACAGCCTTTTTTCCATAATTCCTCCTTGCAGGTTACGTTAAGCGTTTAGCAGTCAGCGATCAGCTGCGAGGAGTGAAGGATTCCTTTCCTTCACTTATGATAGCCTATATCAAGCTATTTTTCCACTACCTTGAGGATGCTGATTGATCACTGGCCTGACCCCCGATTTTCATTTAAGGCAATTCAGGGGTAGAGAAACTTGTCTGAATCGTGCTATACTTGTGAGCAGGCGTCGCCTCTTCGAAATCATGCGTTTATCCACACTTTTCGGTAAGACCTTGCGGCAAGCTCCGGCGGAGGCCGATACCGTAAGTCATCAACTGCTTCTCAAAGCAGGGATGATCCATCAGGTGGCAGCGGGCGTTTATGCCTATCTGCCCCTGGGATGGCGTGTGCTGCGCAAGATCGAACAGATCATCCGAGAGGAAATGGACGCCGCCGGCGGCCAGGAGGTAATGCTGCCCGTGCTGCAGCCCTTCGAGATGTGGCAAGAGACCGGACGGGATCTGGCGTTTGGAAAATCCCTGTTCACCCTGACCGACCGGCGGGATCGTGATCTTTGCCTTGGTCCCACACATGAGGAGATCGTAACAGCCCTGGCTTGTTTCAATGTGCGAAGCTATCGAGATCTGCCGATGATGCCCTATCAGATACAGACCAAGTTCCGGGACGAACCGCGGCCCAGGGGAGGGTTACTGCGCGTGCGCGAGTTCCACATGAAGGATCTCTACAGCCTGGATGTCAGCCAAGAAGCACTGGATCGGAGCTACCAGAAGATGATCCGGGCGTATAATAATATCTATGCCCGCTGTGGGCTGCCGGTAGTCATGGTCGAGGCCGATAGCGGCGCCATAGGCGGCAAGGATTCCCACGAGTTCATCCTTCTTGCCGAGACCGGCGAGGATGAGGTGATCTATTGTGCGCAGTGCGGCTATGCCGCCAACGCGGATCGGGCTGCCTTCGCCAGGCCAGAGGTAGAGAACAAGGGGGAACCTCTGCCACTGGAAGAGGTATCTACGCCCGGGGTGAAGACCATCGAGGAGCTGGCGCGCTTCCTTGGGGTGCTAACAAGTCAAACGCTGAAGGCCGTTTTCTATGCTGCCGATGGAGAGGTTGTCTTCGTCGTCATCCGGGGAGATCTCGAGGTCAACGAGGTGAAGCTTAAGAACGCCCTCAAATGCATCGAGGTGCGTCTGGCCACGGAGGGGGAGGTGGCCGGGGCGGGGTTGGTGGCTGGTTCGGCATCGCCGATAGGACTTTCGGGGATAAGGATCGTGGCCGACGACTCGATAGCCATGGGCGCTAACTTCGTCATCGGCGCCAACAAACCAGATGCACATCTCAAGAATGCCAACTACCCGCGCGACTTTAAGGTGGACATTATGACCGACATCGCCCTCGCCCAGGCGGGTTACAGATGCGTCGGATGTGGGGCTGAACTCCTGTCAGAACGGGGCATCGAGGTAGGGCACCTGTTCAAGCTGGGGACTGTGTTCAGCGAGAAAATGGGGGCGTTTTACCTCGATCAAGATGGGACAGAAAAGCCGATCGTCATGGGCTGCTATGGCATAGGGCTGGGGCGGCTTCTGGCGGCGGCCGTGGAACAGAATCACGACGAGAAAGGCATAATCTGGCCGCTCTCGATCGCCCCGCATCAGGTTTACCTCTGCCCACTGAGCATTGACCGTGACGAGGTAGCAGAGGCTGCAGGAAAGCTCTATTCCGAGCTTCGAAAGGCCCGATTTGAAGTGCTCTTCGATGACCGGGAAGAATCTCCAGGGGTCAAGTTCAACGACGCCGATCTCCTCGGCATACCCATCAGGGTGGTGGTGAGCCCGCGAACATTGAAACAGGGCGCTGCTGAGGTTAAGCTTCGGACTAAGCGTGAAGTCGAGCTTGTTCCCTTAGGAGATGTCGTAGAGAAGCTCAAGGGGATTCTTGGCTCCTCATCTACCTCTGGTCACCATAGCAAGAGGGCCCCGAGGGCGTAAGGCAGCAAAGCCAGTAACGCCAGCATGGGATGCCCACGTTGCGTCCTGTTGTGGCTGTCCCAGCAGAAGAGATAGATGGCCAGTCCAAACGACAGCACCCCGCCTGCCAGCAGGACGGCAAGCGACCAGTACGGATCAAACCCGATAGTCCAATTCTTGGCCAACCCTTGAAAGGCACTCATGGAATAGGTGCTCGGCAAGAGCATTCCGATTCTGGCGAGGGCATCGGGCATCATGTGCGCAGGTATCATCAGTCCACCTATCATCATTGATGGCAAGAATATCAGTTGCGACCACAGCACGGTTGCCCGCGAACTGGACGAAATCACGCTGATCAGCAGGCTGATACCGATAAAAGCAAAGGCTGTGAGCAAGAAGACCACGATAAAACCGGGCCAGTTGACGGGTAGAGGTGCGTCGAAGATCAAGGGCGCTGTGGCAGTGATTACCACAGCTACAATCAGCGTATGCAGCATGGTCGTCAGCGCGGGAATAGTCAGGATCGATATCGCCGGGACACCGTTGATCTTATAGCTGCGAAAGATGCCTACTTCGCGCGCCGTTACCAATGGCTGAGGCAAGCCCAGCAACATGCTCACCATGATTGCAAAAAGGATCATCGAGGGGATCACGGTCTCGCGAAAAGCAGGATTGAGCTCGGTCACGAACATCCCCGCCATAACGTAAAAACCTAATGGGAACAGGTAGTTCATCAAGAGCAATTCTTTGTTACGGATCCCGGTGCGGAACTCAAATGAGAAGTGATTCATAAAAGCGCTCATCGGATACCTCCTGTGGTTGTAATTTCCAGAAAACGGTCTTCCAGGGAGGGTCGTTCTACGCGCAAATCGATCAGGGTATCACCCTGAGATTTGATGTGGTCAATAATGGCTGAGACCGTGGGGCCGATATCCGTGCTGAAGTAGATGCTGTACTCGTCTTTGGACACATGCCGTCTTACAGCCGGGAAAGTGATGTCAGAATCGGACAAGCTGGAGCCTTGTGTGCGGACGGAGATCTTGGTCAGGCCTGCACCGGTCGCGGTTATGTCCAGCGGGGTGCCAGTTGCAGCGAACTTGCCACGCAGCAAAATCGCCACCCGGTCCGCCATTTCCGCTGCTTCGGCCATGTCGTGCGTGGCCAGCATGATGGTGGTGCCGCCGGCTTGCAGTTCCCGCATCAGGTTGTGCAATTCGACACGCGAAGCAACGTCGAGGCCGGCGGTAGGCTCATCCAGAAAGAGCACCGGGGGATTGTGGGCAATCGCCAGGGCGAGCACCAACCGTCGCTGTTGGCCGGCAGACAGTTGGTGATGCCGGGCACCCCTTTTCTCTGTCAGGCCCAAACGGTCTATCAAGTCGTAACGCGGGGCTACGCCGTGGTAGGCGCAGAAGAACTTCATCGCCTCTACAACGGTGATGCTGTCCGGCAGGGCTGAGGTTTGTAATTGCACACCGATCAGGTTGCGCAGCTTACGCGACTGGTGGGCAGGGTCGACGCCCATCACCTGCAAAGATCCGCCATCGGGGATGCGCAAGCCTTCCAGACTTTCCAGCGTGCTGGTCTTACCCGCGCCGTTAGGCCCTAGAAGCCCAAAGATTTCGCCACGCTTCACCTCAAAGCTGATGCCGTCCACAGCTACGACATCACCATAGATTTTCCGGAAGTCCCTGACTTGAATAACAGAGTCGTTCATAGGAACTCCTCTCTTGCTCACAGTGATTTCTGCTGACTGTCGACTAGCGATTGTTAGAGGCATAGGAATCCTTGAAATTCCTATGCCTCATAGGGGGCGAAGCTCCTTTTCGAATCCCGGGCATGACCGCTTACTAGAGGATTTCAGGGGAAGAATTCCCTGATGAAGGGGCAAAGCCCCTTTGAAAATCCTAAGGATAACCGCTTTTCAAGGAGTTTCAGGGAGAGAATCCCCCTGACGATCCTGATACAATGATCCCGTGAAATACTATATCGTGGGATGAGCACTTACTCAAATAGTCCTCGGTGATTATAGGGATCTAGCTTGCTTTGTGCAAGGTTAAGCCCCGTTTTCTCTGCCAGACCAGGAGGTGGGCACCCCCAAGTATGACCAGCAGGGCAGCGGATGCTATCTGAAGTGGTCGCAGCCATGGATAGGGTTTTCTGAGGGGGGCAACAGCCTCGGGCAGTTCGGGATGCTCAGCCGGCAGGTCCCACTCCTGCCCCGGTTCAACCCTCCGCGTTACACGCCCATCCACCGGTTCCGTTGCTTCCGGCGGCCAATCGGCAATCTCACCGGGGGGATCCTCTGCCTGCTGCACAGGTATGTCTCCCTCCTGATGCTCCGGTGCCGTATCCTCAGGGGCTGCAACATCAGCTACCTCCGGTGGTGGTTCAACGATGACATCGCCATGGAACAGCCCGCTAAAATCGCCCGCTAACAGGATCGCCAGAAGAACGACAGCCAGGGTCGTCGCCAGGCGCAACCGTTTCATGCCTGGGAGGGCGAAAGGAACCCCATCCCGTCTCGCTGGTGCTTCCGCCAGGGTGAAGGAACGTGGTGCAGATGCAGCAGGCATGCGGCGAAGCAATTGAACCGTGGCCCCCAACGAGCGAAGCTCCCACTCGCAATCCTCACATATCTCGATATGAAATTGCACCGCATCTCGTTCCAGAGACGTTAGGCAATCATCCAGATAAGGGGAGAACATCTCCCGGATCCTCTGGCATTCTCTCTTGCGCCGGCGACCGAACATCTTAATTGTCCCTCCTACTTATACAGACGAAATTCGGGGGGCAAAAGTTCCCGATTTTTGAGCAACAAGTCGCGAAGGTTGGCTCTTCCGCGATTTAGTCTCGACTTGACCGTGCCAATAGAGCTATTTGTGATCTGCGCAATCTCCTCATAGGTGAACCCCTGAAGGTCGGCCAGGGTGACCACCAGGCGCTGTTCCTCGGCCAAGCAGAGCAAATGTTGACTGATCAACTGACTCAAGTCCTCTCGCAGGAGATGGTCCTCGGGCGACTCAGCAGAACTCGGAAGCGGATTATGCTCTGGGAACATGGCGTCCAGGGAGTCCACCTGCCGTCCCCGTCTCCTTCGGACCTCGTCGGTACAAAAGCGGGCTGCCACACGAAAGATCCAGGTCCTGAAGGTGCCTCCCCTGAAACTGCCAATGGCTTTCCATGAAAGGATGAAAATTTCCTGGGTAGCATCCTCCGCATCCTGGCGATTTCCCAGCATACGCATAGCGAGATTATACACCTGCCTCTGATACCTTTCCACCAGTTGGTTGAACGAGTCCAGGTCACCATCCTTGCTTTGCTGGATCAGTTCCTCTTCGTAAGTAGGCATCTTCCTGCAAAAGCCCCGTTTGAGAGGCAGCCAATTGACTATGGGGCGGCTTTTCTCTATACTAGATTCAGTTCTTATTTTAACATATTTTGCACTTGTTAAGCGGGCAATAGCCCACCACGGAGTAACATATGAAGGCGGCGATTCGCGAGGTTCTTACAACAATCCTTCTGGCATTGCTATTCTTCGCAGCTATTCGCGCGGTGGTGTGTAATTTCGAGGTCCATGGCTTCAGCATGGAGCCTAACCTGCACGATGGTCAGTTCATCATCGTGAGCAAAGCGGCTTACTGGTTTGCTGATCCTCAGAGAGGAGACATAGTAGTATTCCAAACGGACAGGCTTAATCATGGTATCATCCATCGGATAGTCGGCCTGCCGAATGAATTGATAGAGTTGAGAAATGGAGTGCTCTACGTAAACGGGGAGAAACTCAAAGAGCCTTATGTTCGAGGACATTCGGTCTCGGTATCTCCCAGAAAGGTCCCCAATGACAGTTTCTTCATTGTGGGTGACAATCGCGCCGCAACCAGTTGGGACATCGTTCCCCGAAGGGATATAGTCGGCAGGGCATGGCTAATCTACTGGCCGATAAGTGAATGGGGCTTGGTCCCGAACCACCAATGGGAATCGGAGGCGGCGGGTAAGGAACAATTGGATGCCGGAGCGTTGGGTCTGCCGTATTCGCTTCGAGTTGACGTTAGCCGGACAGGTGCGCTATAGTTTGAATGGCGGGCCGGTAGCTCAGCGGAAGAGCACCGGACTTTTAATCCGGGTGTCGTGGGTTCGAATCCCACCCGGCTCACCACTCGAGTTTGGCCCTTGATTTCCGGAACAGTTCCGATTAGAATATAGAGAGAACCTGATTCTAACAGCCGGCAATGGAGGTGCAATGAAGATACTTCTGGTATATCCACAGTACCCGGCCGACACTTTCTGGAGTTTCAAGCATGTTATGAAATTTGTCTCCAAGAAAGCAGCCTATCCCCCATTAGGGTTGCTGACTATCGCCAGTATGCTCCCGGAGGAATGGGAGAAGAAACTCGTTGACATGAATGTCTCCGCCCTCAAGGACAGGGATCTCGAATGGGCCGATTCCGTTTTCATTAGCGCCATGATAGTGCAGAAGGACTCGGTGAGGGAGGTTGTTGAGCGCTGCCGGAAGTTTGACGTCAAGATCGTTGCCGGCGGCCCGCTTTTCACCACCGGATATGAAGAGTTTGAAGGTATAGATCACTTTGTGTTGGGTGAGGTGGAGGAGACTCTCCCCGTATTCCTGGAAGATCTGAAGAACGGTTGCGCTAAACACATTTATGTTACAGATAAACGCCCCGATCTTACTAAGACGCCGGTCCCGATGTGGGATCTCATAGATTTCAAGCATTACGCTACCCTCTCCGTCCAGTACTCGCGAGGTTGTCCCTACGACTGTGAATTCTGCGACATTATCATAATGAACGGCCGCGTGCCCAGGACCAAGGAAACGAGTCAACTGCTGCGGGAGTTCGATGCCCTGTATGAACGCGGTTGGCGAGGCTCTGTTTTCATCGTGGACGATAACTTCATAGGCAATAAGATCAGGGTAAAGCAGATGCTCCGGGGGATAATTGCGTGGATGGAGGAAAAGAAGTATCCCTTCACACTGTTTACTGAAGCATCTCTGAATCTTGCCGATGACGAGGAACTGATGCGGCTGATGATTGAGGCGGGGTTCAACAAGGTCTTCATCGGACTGGAAACCCCTATCGAAGCCAGCCTCGCCGAGTGCAATAAATTCCTGAATAAGACCGGCAACATGGTCGCCGCCGTAAAGAAAATCCAGAACTTCGGCATGCAGGTTCTCGGCGGGTTCATCGTGGGGTTTGATAACGATCCGCCATCCATCTTCGAAAGCCAGATCAACTTCATTCAAAGAATGGGTGTCGTCACCGCCATGGTCGGGATACTCACCGCCCTTCCCAAAACGAGATTATATAATCGCCTCAAGGATGAAGGACGCCTGCTGAAGACCAGTTCGGGCAATAACACCGATGGCTCACTTAATTTCATTCCCAAGATGGATGCCGAAGCTCTCGTGAACGGATACCGGAAGATAATGCGAACGATTTATTCCCCCGAGAAGTACTATGAGAGAATTATCACCTTCCTCGAGGAATACAGACCCGTAAAGAGGAGGCAAAGGATCAGCCTTGCCCTAGCCATCCCCTCCTTGAAGAGTTTCCTTAAGTCGGTGTGGTATCTGGGTATCGTGGAGGGATCGAGAAGGTATTACTGGAAGCTGGTGACCAAAGCTCTATTCAAGTACCACCGGGCATTTCCGGAAGCTATCGGCATGGCTATATTTGGCTTCCATTTCCGCAAGGTTACCCAGAAGCTACTTAAGCAATCCACTCTGGAGTGAATCTGCCCGATACACTTGCCACTCGCCGGGGGTGTCACCTCATCTCTGCGAGACACCACCTGGGTAAGCCCCGCCTCATAACGATGGGGCCGAGGAGACATAGATGTCACTAATCAAGATCGACCCCCAAATAGCCGGCATCATTTTAGACGAGGAGAGACGGCAGTGTAGCAGCATCAACCTTATCGCTTCCGAGAACTACGCAAGCTTGGCCGTTCTTGAGGCTCAAGGATCGGTGCTCACCAACAAATATGCCGAGGGATATCCCGGGAGGCGTTATTACGGTGGCTGCCGAAATGCCGATCAAGCAGAGGAAATAGCCCTTCATAGAGCAAAGGACCTCTTCGGCGCTGAATATGCCAATGTTCAAGCCTATAGCGGCTCAATAGCCAATATGGCCGCCTACATGACACTGATCAACTATGGTGATACCATATTGAGCATGGCGCTGGATCAGGGAGGGCATCTCACGCACGGCAGTCCGATCAGCTTCTCCGGCAAGCTCTACCGGCCCGTTTTCTATGGCCTGGATAGGGAAACAGGGCAGATAGATTACGACGAGGTAGAGAGGATGGCCGTCAAGAATATGCCCAGGCTGATCGTGGTGGGCTCGAGTTCCTACCCCCGAATACTGGATTATAAGCGATTCCGCCAGATTGCTGATCGTGTCAATGCCGGACTACTGGTTGACATGGCTCATGAAGCCGGTTTGATCGCCGCGGGGGTTCATCCCAGTCCAATCCCTTACGCCGATGTGGCGACAGCCACCACTCACAAGAGCCTGCGCGGGCCGCGTGGCGGACTCATTCTCTGCCGGGCAAAGTTCGGCGCTTCGATAGATCGCTCGGTGTTCCCCGGCCTTCAGGGAGGGCCTATGATGCACATTATCGCTGCCAAGGCAGTGGCCTTTCATGAAGCCAAACAACCGCGTTTTGTTGCCTATCAGCAAGCTGTAGTGGAAAATGCCAGGGTTCTGGCAGATACACTGATTGCAGAGGGAATGCACCTGGTCACCGGGGGAACCGATAACCATCGTGTTCTTGTTGACCTCACCCCTACCGGCATAACCGGGAAAACGGCCGAATCGGCTTTGAGTCAGGCAAACATAGTAGTGAACAAGAATGCTATCCCCTTCGATCCCCGCCCCCCTGATCTCACCAGTGGAATCAGACTGGGCACCCCGGCACTTACCTCCCGCGGATTCGGCACTGAAGAAATGGCGAGAATAGCTCAGCTCATCGTCAGGGTCTTGTCCCATATCGGCGATGAAAAACTATATCGAGAGGTACGCCTGGAGGTCGAGGAGATGAATCGCCGCTTCCCCACCCCCGGGATCGACCAGTAGGCACCGGAGTGAAGGCATAATGACTACTGCAGTGCTTGTGATAGACATGCTAAGGGGCTTCCTGGAGAAAGGGTATCCCCTTTATTGTGGCGATTTAGCACGTAATATCATTCCGAATGTTAAGAGACGGTTGGAACAAGAATTATCCCGAGGGTCTAAGGTTTTCTTCATCTGCGATAATCATACCCCGGACGACGCTGAATTTGAGATGTTTCCTCCCCACTGCATCGCCGGAACCGCAGAAGCCAAGGTCATCCCCGAACTGGCTGCGATTCCCGGCGAGATCATCCCCAAGAATCGATTCAGTGGTTTCTTCGAAAGCGCTCTCGAAGGGGAGCTAAAGGAGATCAAACCGGAGAAGCTCATCGTCTGTGGCGTTTGCACCAATATCTGCGTTCTGCATACCGTCGCTGATGCCAGAAACCGCGGCTATACGGTAGAAGTTCCCACCGACTGCGTGGCCTCTATGGATCAACAAGCACACCGATTTGCCCTGGAACACATGGAAAAAATCCTGGGCGCTAGACTTATCCCGCCGATGCCACTGGAAATTCCCCGTCCCCAATTTGCAGCTGCAGACTCGCTCCTCTCCGGCGAGACCACCGATATTTACTTTGTGCGCACCAAAGAAATCCTGAAGCGCGAGGGCCTCAATCCTATTGCCACCATGGAGGTCTTTCCCCAGAGTGAGGGTATCCTCTGCGGCATGCATGAAGTCCTCGACCTGCTTTCCCGGGTGCTTACCGAAGGCAGCCCGGAGGTATGGGCTCTCTCCGAGGGAGACTCCTTCCAGAGGAAAGAGGTGGTGCTGCGCATAACTGCCCCCTATCAATCTTATGCCATGTATGAGACGGCCTATCTGGGTATTCTGGCGCATTGCAGCGGCTGGGCCACCGCCGCCCGGGAGTGCGTGCAAGCGGCCCAGGGGATCCCGGTCATCAGCTTTGGTGCTCGCCATGTACACCCCTCGGTAGTCGGGGTAATGGAGTACGCTGCCATTGTGGGGGGATGCGAAAGCTGTGCCAGTACAGCCGGCGCTAAGCTTGCCGGACGGGAGCCAATGGGCACCATACCCCATGCCCTGATCATAGTCATGGGAGACACCGCCAAGGCTACTCTTGCTTTTGACAGGCACATGCCCCCGGAGGTACCTCGCATCGCCCTGGTGGATACCTTCCGGGACGAGCCCGAGGAGAGCATCATCGTAGCCCGGGCAATGGGTGGGAGGCTAGAGGGGGTAAGGCTTGATACGCCCTTCGAAAGGGGACGGGTCACCGCCGATCTGGTAAAGGAGACCAGGGCCAGGCTTGACCTTGCTGGTTTCAAGGATGTCAGGATATACGTCAGCGGAGGCATTGACCCGGAGCGGATCAGATACTTCCTGGATAGTGGGGCACCGGTCGATACCTTTGCCGTGGGAAGCTATATCAGCGATAGCAAGCCAATCGACTTCACCGCCGATCTGCACGAGGTTGAAGGTAAGCCCATCACCAAGCGAGGCAGAATCCCCGGGATCACCCCCAACCACAGGCTGAAGCGGGTATTATAAGCCATTGATGGGCGCTCAGGTTCTAGGCTTCTTTTGAGTCGGGGCCGCGCTTCTTCAGCCATTCCTCGATTTCGGCACATACATCGCTTTTCCCGACGAGGTTCTCCAGCAGTCCATAGACCTCGCCGAAGGTGCCTACCACATCCAGTGGGGCGATTCGAGTGGTCACGCACGCGATGGTCAACTGGCTTGCCATCATCATCAGATAGATTCTCTGCATTTCCTTGGCTTGCCTTGCTGCTTCTTCCCGCATGTGACCTGCAAGACATGTCATCAGCTCAGTCTCATCATTAACCTGCCGACGGCATATTGGACACTGCATTATACCTCCTTTTTCGAGTCTATCCTAAAAGTCATCCTTCCCGCTTATAGATCTGGTGCGAATCAAGCCAATATTTAGGATAGGGTCTTAACGGTGATTGCCGGACTCTTCAAGTACAATGGTTGGAGAGTGAAGGGATCATCGAAGTCCCCCGATTCCATCCTTTGCCAGCCAAGCTCGGCAAGGTAGCCCGCCCTCCGGAGCACGGCTGACCCCTTTACAATCAATGCCTTCTTCCCCAGTCGCTGCTCAAGCTGCATCCACCCTTCATCACTGATCTCGCCGCAGAATATGGTTGGTTGCCCAATTCGTGAGCAGAGATCATCAATCGTGGTGGTGTGCTCCACAGTGAGCCTTTCCCAATGCCCCTTCCGTTTTTGAAACAGTGCGGTGGCGATCTCGCTGCGTCCGGCATACAGGATGGGACAAACAGGGAACCCCAGGTCAGCGTAGGGGAAGGCCATCACTTCCAGCGTGCTTATCCCCACCAGGTGAATGCCCAGAGCAAATGCCAGCCCCTTGGCAGTGGCTATTCCCACCCGCAGGCCGTTAAAGCTGCCCGGCCCTTTGGCCACCACGATGCTCTCGATATCGTGGATATGCGCCTTGCGCTGCTCGAGGAGGGTCATCATGTTGGGAACAAGCTCCACAGTATGATTCTGTCCCGCATACCAGGTGATCTCGGCAATGAGGGCCCCTTTATTCGATAGCGCCAGGCTGGCAACCCTGGTTAAGGTGTCTATCGCAAGTTCCATTTTCCCTTCAGTTCCTCCACGAAACCGGCGTATCTCTGCCCCCTGGGTTCGAACCGTAATCGGCGCTCATTTACCGCCAGATGCTCAAACTTGATAAGCAGGTGTTCTTCCGGGAGCAAATCCAGAGCCCTGTCAGCCCATTCCACCACACAGATTCCATCCCTATTGAGGTAGTCACTCATTCCGAGCTCAGCGATTTCCCGGATATCGTCGAGCCGGTAGAAATCAATGTGATACAGGTTGAGTCTTCCCTGATATTCTTTCACCAGCACGAACGAGGGGCTTGAGGTATAATCAGCCAGCCCCAATCCCCGGGCAATGCCCTGGGTGAAGCAGGTCTTACCGGCTCCCAGATCCCCTACTAACAATATCAAGTCACCGATTTCGGCTCCCTCCCCAATATCAGCCCCGATCCGCTGCGTCTCCTCCAGGCTGCGGGTGACGAGTTCAATATCTGATGTTCTCACCTCTTCGTGTAAGACAGCCCTTATGATTCGCAAAGTGTTCCCACCCCCTCTTCTCCCATTCGACCTCCCTTCCAGTTTCACCAAGAATGGTTACTTTCCCGAGTTCGCCACCGATTATCTCCCCAATAACGGTCACCGGGATTGAAAGGCGTTGTTTCACCCTTTCGATTATTCCACCTGGAGCGGTGAACAGCAGCTCGTAATCCTCTCCTCCTGAAAGGGCCAGGCTGATGCTACCTTCGCCGAAGGCAGCCTTCACCGTCGGATGCACCAAGATATCCGCCAAGCGGACTCTAGCCTCGACCCCGCTTGCCCGGCAGATATGAGCGAGATCGGCAATCAGGCCATCGCTGATGTCTATCGCCGACTTCACCCCGTTTTCGCCCAACAACCGCCCCTCGGACACACGGGGACAAGGCCGCAGGTGCGCTTCAATTAGAGCTGAGGCTATAACGGGATCCAATTCAGGCTTCTTCTTCATCATTCTCAGCCCGGCTGCCGATGAGCCCAGATATCCGGTAACCGCGATCCGGTCGCCAGGTATTGCCCCCGAGCGGGTCAGCATTCTATCCTTCTCTACCCGGCCGATAACACTGGGACTGATAATGAGCAATGGTGCTTCGGAGATGTCGCCGCCCACAATGGCCATATTGAATTGGCGTGCTATTTCTGCCATTCCCGTATAGAGTTTGGTTATATCTTCCACCTCAGTATCGGAGGGCAGCCCCAGAGAGATCACGGCATAGTCCGGGATACCGCCCATCGCCGCGATGTCGCTGATACTCACCGCCAGGGCCTTCCAGCCCAGATTATGCCAGGCGGTTGTCTCCAGGGTGAAGTGTACATCCTGAATCAGAATATCGGCAGTGCCGAGTTGAACCAGGCCTCTGCTCTTCCAGGCCGCGGCATCATCCCCTATACCAATGATCAGGTCGGATCTTGGTTGGCCGCCAGCCCCTGACTCATCAACGATTTGAGCCAGCCTCTCAATAAGGCCAAATTCGCCCAGTTCGCAAACCTTCATCAATTCAGATTATACTCGCTCTCGTTCCAGGGCACAACCTGCCTGCCTGGGGACTCAGCCTACCGCAGCGAAGACGCTGCGCAGGGACTGAACGACGGCGGTGTCTTCTTCAGGAAGAACGCTGCGAGGATCGAGGACCAAAGCATTTCGCTCGATGCGTCCAACGACCGGCAGAGGCTGCCGGCGCAGTTCTTGAGCCAGGTCCTGTACTCTGAGATTTCTGGGCATCTTGATTATCAGCAATCGGGTCGGCAGAGTGCTTCCCGGCAAACTTCCCCCACCTACCGTAGACTCTCCGGCTGCTGTAATTGCCAGATACCCCACTGCCTGTGCCCATTGCTCTGCCCGCCCTTCGATCTCACTCAGAGGAGAGGCAATCATCCGCCATATGGGGATTTTGTCCGTGGCCTCTCCCTTGAGATAGTGGATCAGCGTCGCCGAGAGAGCCGCCAGCCTCATCTTGTCGATGCGCATCGCCCTCGCCAGCGGATGGCTCTTCAGCTTGCCGATCAGCTGCTGCCGGCCTACAATGATACCCGCCTGTGGTCCGCCCAGTAACTTATCCCCCGAGAAGCAGGCTAGCCCCACACCGGCGGCTATACTATCCTGCACCCGCGGCTCGGCATCCAGACCGAACCCTGTGGTATCCAAAAGGCAGCCGCTGCCCAGGTCATCGAATACCGGCAGTTCATACCGTTTGCCCAGCTCAACCAGCTCCTGAATAGCAACCTCCTGAGTAAAGCCAACCACCTTGAAGTTGCTTGAGTGGACCCGTAGCAGTGCCGCTGTTTGCGGCGTGATCGCTTGCTCGTAATCGGCAATATAGGTACAGTTGGTTGTGCCTACTTCCACCAGCCTGGCCCCGCTCTGCCTCATCACGTCAGGGATACGAAAGCCTCCGCCGATCTCCACCGCCTGACCACGGGATATGATGACCTCCTTTCTCCTGGCCAGGGCGCTGAGGACTAAGAGCACCGCAGAGGCGTTATTGTTGACCACCAGGGAATCCTCTGCGCCAGAGAGTTGGCACAACAATTGCCCGACATGGACCTGTCGGGAGCCTCTCTTCCCGCTTTCAAGATCAATCTCCAGATTATTGAATCCCTCTGATGCCTGCTTCATAGCAGCTATGGCATCGGTGCTCAAAGGGGCTCTGCCTAGATTTGTGTGGAGTATCACCCCGGTGGCGTTTATCACCCGCCCTGGGCCAATGGTCCCCAGGGACTGAAGCCGGGCCACAACGGTGTCGGCTATCTCAGCAAAGGACGGGCAGGGATTGCCGCAGCTTAAGGAAAGGCGAAGCTCGTTCAGGTGTCGGCGCACCACATCCACAATGGTATCGTGCGAATACACCTTGCCGAGTTCCTTAATGCGCTCATCGGAGATTAGCCGGTCCACA
>JALPXQ010000130.1 GCA_023271515.1 Dehalococcoidia bacterium
TCTGGGTACCACGGGCGATATACTCCTTGAGCACATCGTTCTGGATGGTGCCATTCAGCTTCGTTAAGTCGGCCCCCTGCTTCCTGGCGAGTGCGATATACATCGCCAGCAGGACAGGAGCGGTGGAATTGATGGTCATCGAGGTGCTGACTTTGGCCAGTGGTATCTCCTTGAACAGCGTCTCTACATCCGCCAGGGTATCTATGGGCACCCCGACCTTGCCTATTTCTCCCGCTGCCAGTGGGTGATCGGAGTCATAGCCGATCTGGGTGGGGAGGTCAAAGGCAACGCTCAGACCCGTCTGTCCCTGCTCCAGGAGATAACGGTATCGCCGGTTGGATTCCTCGGCCGAGGCAAAGCCAGCGTATTGCCTCATGGTCCATACTCTCCCGCGGTACATGGTTGGCTGGACGCCACGGGTATAGGGGTATTCACCGGGATAGCTCAGATCCCGGGCGTAATCGAACCCGCTCAGGTCATCCGGGGCATAAACCACATCGAGCGCTATGCCTGAGGCAGTCTGAAATTCCTCTTCCCTCTGCGCAGACCGCTTCAACGCCGGATCAAGCGTCTTCGCCTGCCATTCCTGCTTATTCGTGCTGACGTCCATCTGATCTCCCCCGGGCATAACTCACTACACTAGAGTTTAACACTTTTGATTTTGCTATCAGTGTCAATATACATCAGGGGGAGACGTCAAGCCCCATTTGAGTTGATTCCATTGCTGCGACTGATGTATAATGTAACAAGGTCATTTCCACCGAATTACAGGTAACAGCCAGTGTCCATTATTTATCAGATAGGATTTGGTTTTCTCCTGGGACTGATGATCTGGCAGGGGACAGCTCTCCTTCACCAGACATTGGACAAGAATAAGAAATATGAAGCAGCCAGCGCGTTTGCAGCGGCATCTGGTAAGCCGTTACTGGTGATCGGCGGCCCGATGGGCATCACCTGGCTCCGGCGTTTTTCCAAAATGATGGCGCATGGCTATGGCGATGTTTGTATGGATATCGATCTCCGGGCACTGGGGGACTGCCCTTGCGGTGTAATCGCTGACGTCAGGCACATCCCGTTTTCGGATAAGGCTTTTGGAGCTGTCTTCGTCAGTCACGTGCTGGAACACTTACCAGATACTAGGGATGCTAAGAAAGCATTGACCGAGCTTAACCGCGTAGCCGACGCTGTTTTCATTGCCTACCCCAACAAACACTACGTAGTATCCTGGCTGATTCCCGACCATCACCTCTGGGTCTGGCAAAAAGATGGCAAGACCTACCTCAAGCAACGAAAGAACCGGCAGAAGGACTTCAAATCGGCAGGTTGACCACCCTCCATCTACCTGATATAATAAGTCATGCGGCTATCGACCCCTGGGCGATAAGCCGGTGAACTAGCTCCACAAACCGATTTGCCATATTTCAAGTGAGCCGCTTGGATCCGGCGTGACCGAGACGGTAGGAATGGTAAATCAAAAGCCTTCTCGGGTGCTGACCGGGGAGGCTTTGCTCGTTTAGGTGGTGTCTAATGGATAATGCAATCACCGATGTTTCCGGCATAAAGGTGGGCCACTATACGGATAGGCAGGCGGCAACCGGCTGCAGCGTAATCTTATGTCAAGCCGGCGCAGTGGCCGGGGTCGATGTTAGAGGTTCAGCCCCCGGCACCCGGGAGACCGACCTGCTCAACCCTCTTCATTTGGTTGATGAGGCTCACGCAATTCTTATCAGCGGGGGAAGCGCCTTTGGACTCGATGCCGCCGGAGGTGTAATGCGCTACCTGGAAGAACAGGGATGCGGCTATGACACCGGCGTGACCAGGGTGCCTATTGTTCCCTCAGCCATTCTTTTCGACTTATCCATAGGAGATGCCGGGGTAAGACCAGGGATTGAAGAAGGTTATAAGGCTTGCCTTGCTGCCCATAGTGGAAAGATCGTCGAGGGAACGGTTGGTGCAGGCACCGGGGCCAGAGTGGGGAAAGCGTTGGGTGCCGATAGAGCGGTAAAAAGCGGCATTGGAACAGCAAGCCAGCAGTTCGGCGATGGCATAATCGTTGGGGCAATTGTGGCCGTCAATGCCTTTGGTGATGTGGTGGATTACGAGACGGGTCGAATCATCGCCGGGCCCCGCCGGGTCGACGGCAACGGTTTTCTAAGCACATCGGAGATCTTGAAGAGTGGACAGGGGGTTCGAGCGTTTGTTCCCACGAGCACTACCATCGGTGTTATAGCTACCAACGCAAGGCTGAGCAAGACACAGGCCACCAAGGTCGCCCAGATGGCCCACGACGGGCTGGCGCGTGTTATACGGCCGGTGCATACCATGTATGACGGGGATGTTATCTTCGTTCTCTCAGTTGGTAAGGATAGCAGGAAGCAGGCCGATGTGACCACCGTGGGAACGGTTGCTGCCGAGGTCATGGCTCAGGCAGTCATCAGGGGGATAACTCAGGCTGATGGACTTTGCGGTATTCCTTCAGTTGATGAGGTATACATTAACTTCACTGATTCCATAGACACTTATTGACATTTGTCGTAGGATATGGTACAATTAGGGC
>JALPXQ010000131.1 GCA_023271515.1 Dehalococcoidia bacterium
CTGGAGGCATAGAACCGACCAACCCTGATTAACTGCCGGGACTTGTAGTCCAATTGGCGCAGGATTTCACCCATAGCAGCATCGGCAATGGACAGGGCCAACTTGTGGTTGCGACTCATGTCCTTGACATTTAAATCCTCGACAACCACCAGCCCATAGTTCCTGGTAATTTCGGCTGTCATTTTGTGAATGATATCCATCCGGCGATTGGCAATTCGTTCATGGAAGCAAGCTAAAGACTTTCTGGCTGCCCACCACCGATTGCTGCCCTGCCGGCGTCGGGATAGACGGCGTGAAAGGCGCCTGTAATGTGTAATCTCAGAACGCAGGAGCTTTTGGTTCTCAAACTCCGTGCCATCACTCAGTGTCACCAGCGTCCTTACTCCAACATCTACACCGACAGAACCTTGTATATCAGTTCTTTCTGGTTGTTCCATCTCGACCATAATGGAGACATACCACTTATCTGCTACACAGGAGATCGTTGCCCATTTGGGATTGCCATCAAAGCGCAAGCGCTCAGCCATATTGACCGGACTGCTCAGTTTCTGAATGAAAAGCTGATGGCCATCCACTTTGAAGCGTTCATAATCCAGTGTAAAAGATTGCTTGCTGCGTTTCTTGGATTTGAACTTTGGAAAACCTATCCGTTCACCTGCACGCTTACCATCTTTGCTTTTAAAGTAGTTATCCAGAGCGTTTCCCAATCGGCGAAAGCCATCCTCAACCGCATTTTTGGTAACATTCATAGTCCAGGGGAACTGGTTTCTCTTAAGGGCATTAAACTCAGCTTTAAGCATAGCCGGCCCATACCGAGCCACGCCGTTAGCTTTTTGCTCCTTCCAGCGTGCCAATCCCCAATTGAAGACAAAGCGGGAGATACCTACTGCCTGTTTAAAGTAGATTTCCTGCTCGGTCGTTGGGTTTAATCTGATCTTATGTGCACGTATCATTCTCTAATGCCTTTTTGAGCACCTTGCGATAATTGCGTAAACCATGTAATCTTGCACTAAAGCAGCGAACAATCGCTAATATATCCTGAACCATTTCCTGCTCCGGGCTAAGGCTTTCCATATTCATTACAAGCAGGTTGCAGCCATGAGTTTTGCATAGATGCTCAATCAGTTCAAAGCCAAACCTGCATAAACGATCCTTATGAGCAATTACCAATGTCTCAACATTTCCAGCTATAATTGCATCAATCAGGTAGGTGAACCTGGGTCGGTTAAAATTTAACCCCCCGCCAATTTCTTCTATCCACTCTTCAACCACTAAGCCAGATGCTGCACAAAATTCCTCAAGCATTTTCCGCTGATTGGACAAATCGGATCTCTGTGCTTTGCTCGATACACGGGCATAAACAACAACCTTTCTCTTTTTACTCTGATTTAGAATACCTGTCGCTTGTCGCAGATGTTCATCTGTGTATATCCGGCGGTTAGTAGGCGTACGGCCGGGAACAAGCCTTTTCTGTCTGTCCCAACGCTGGAGTGTGCTAACCGATATGCCAATTATTTTCGAGAATTCTGTTACCGTATAAGTGCGCATATAACTATTATTGATTTGAGTATTTGTCAAGTGTTTAGACTCTCCTCCACCCGATCCGTTCCCGCCATCTCCAGCACTTCATGCTCCAGACAGTAGGTCACTCCTCGGCCCCGAAGCCTTTCCTCGCCGGGAACATTCAGCGGGCGAGGCCGCTTCCCGGTAGCAACAATCACCGCCTTCCCCTGATAGATAGCGCCGTCATCGGCCTCAACCTCAAACCCGCCATCTATTTCCCTTATGTGGGTAGCACCGGGGCCGATCTTCATCTCCAGAGGAAACTGCTTTACCTGCTCCTCGAACTTCTGCATCAGATCCGCGCCCTCCGGGTTGAAGCCCACCATGATCTCGCCATCTATCTCTATGACGGGCACGCCCATCTGGCCCGACTTCTTGACCATTTCGTCCCGGGCCTCTTTATCTTCGGCTATGTTCAAGTCCTGATACGGAATACCATTTTCATCCAAGAAACTCTTGGCCTTCCTGCACCAGGGTCAGGTGGGAGTGGAATAGACCATAACTACCTTTTCTGCGCCCATGTGTTTCTTCTTTCCTCTGATTGCCCATCAATCAGGATGAGAATTCGACCCCAGACGGTCCTGCTCATATTAGCCGTTACATCTCCCGCAATCCGGACAGAATCCGTAGAATTCAAGACGATGGCCCAGAATCCTGGAGCCAGTATTATCCCCTACCCTTTCGTCGAGGGCATAGTTCACTGGCTCGTCTACATCGGAGACGCGGCCGCACTTTATGCATCGGAAATGGTAATGGGCCTCACAGTTAGCGTCGTATCGGCTGGAAGCGCCGGCAAGGCTCAGTTCTAGAATGACACCGTTCTCTTTGAGCACCTTCAAATTGCGATACACCGTGCCCAAACTTATATTAGGTATCAGCTTGCGCACCTCCTCATATATCCAGTCGGCCGAAGGATGGGATGTTGTGCTTCGCAAAACACTCAGAATGGCCTTCTTTTGCTTTGAATCTTTCGGCATAATAGTAATGGTTA
>JALPXQ010000132.1 GCA_023271515.1 Dehalococcoidia bacterium
ATAGATGCCAAGCGGGTAGAGACCAGTAAGGAACCTCAGTGGGAGGTCTATATTTATAGTGGTCAGAAGCCAACCGGGCTTAATGCCATCGCCTGGGCAAGAGAGGCAGCAAAGCTCGGGGCTGGGGAACTACTGCTTACCAGTATGGATGCTGACGGGCATCGGGCAGGATATGACATTGAGCTTACCTGCGCCATTTCTGAGGCAGTGCCAGTGCCAGTTATTGCCAGTGGCGGTGCCGGCACTCTGGAAGACCTTTATCAAGCTCTGGTTGTAGGCAAGGCTGATGCTGTTCTTGCCGCCAGCATCTTCCATTATGGGATCTACTCCATTCGTGAAACAAAAGAATACCTAGCAAAAAGGGGAATACCAATACGAATCTAAGAGGAGTGAAGACTTACCTACCGCCCAAATTTTTAATAGAACGAGACCGTGAGCGGTGTATCCAGTGTCAGGTGTGCGTTAACCAGTGCACCTTTGGCTCACACTACTATGATGCCAAGGACAATAAGGTGAGAAGTCGCGAGGAGAACTGTGTCGGTTGCCACCGCTGTGTGATCTTCTGTCCTACCCGGGCGTTAACTATTAGAGGAAACCCCGTGGATTACCGGGAGAACTATATCTGGCGTCCTGAGGTTATTGAGGACATCATCAAGCAGGCTGAGACGGGAGGGATACTCCTCACCGGGATGGGTAGTGATAAAGGCTACCGCATCTACTGGGACCATCTAGTTCTCAATGCCAGCCAGGTGACCAATCCATCCATTGACCCATTGCGTGAGCCTATGGAGCTTACCACCTATCTGGGGGGTAAGCCAGATAAAGTTGAGCTTGACCAGGATTCCGTCAGTCTGAAAACGGAGCTGGCTCCCCAAGTCAAAATTGAAGTCCCGGTCTTGTTTGCTGCTATGTCCTACGGTGCAGTGAGCATCAATGTGCACGAATCTCTGGCCAGGGCAGCTACTGAGATGGGTACCCTGTGGAACACCGGTGAGGGAGGACTTCACCCCAAGTTATATCAGTATGGTAATAACACTATTGTCCAGGTAGCATCAGGGCGCTTTGGCGTCCATCCTGACTACCTTGATGTCGCCAGGGCAATCGAGATTAAGATTGGTCAGGGGGCAAAACCCGGTATTGGCGGGCACCTTCCTGGAGAGAAGGTGAGTGCCGAAGTCTCTATGACCAGGATGATTCCCCAGGGGACAGATGCTCTATCCCCGGCGCCGCAGCACGATATTTACTCCATTGAGGACCTGGCTCAACTGGTTTATGCGCTAAAGGAAGCAACGAACTATACCAAGCCGGTATCGGTGAAGATAGCCGCTGTCCATAACTCAGCAGCCATTGCCAGCGGTATGGTGCGGGCGGGTGCTGACATCATTGTCCTTGATGGGTTTAGGGGAGCTACTGGGGCTGCGCCTAAGATTATTCGTGACAATGTTGGCATCCCTATTGAGATGGCTCTGGCATCGGTAGATAACCGCTTAAGACAGGAGGGTATACGCAACCAAGCATCTATTGTCGTCTCAGGGGGAATAAGGAACAGTGGCGATGTAGCTAAGGCAATCGCCCTTGGTGCTGATGCGGTGTATATTGGCACTGCAGCTTTAATCGCTTTAGGCTGCACCGTCTGTCAGCAGTGCCATACCGGTAAATGTGCCTGGGGTATCTGCACCACTGACCTTGCCCTGACCAAGAGGGTCAACCCCGACATTGGTGCGCGGCGCTTGGCTAACCTACTTCGCGGCTGGAGCCTTGAGCTTAAGGATATACTGGGCGGCATGGGCATTAATGCCCTGGAAAGCCTTCGTGGCAATAGGCTGCATCTGAGGGGGGTCGGGCTTACCGATACTGAGCTGGAAATCCTGGGAGTAAGGATGGCAGGAAGCTGAAATGGCAAAGAGAGAGGTGAAAATAGATGCCAGCGGCATTTCCTATCGGGAACTCAACGCCAGGCTGAGGGATGCTGTTTCCAATGGGACTCAAAGAATTGAGCTTCAAAATGTCTACGGGCAGAGATATATTGGCACCAACTTAGATAGGCCGGTAAGGATTGAAATATTCGGCACTCCGGGTAATGACCTGGGAGCATTCATGGATGGGCCCAGGATTATTGTTCGTGGTAATGCTCAGGATGGTTGCGGGAATACGATGAATGAGGGGGAAATAGTGGTTCATGGTCATGCCGGAGACATTCTTGGTCTCTCAGCCAGAGGAGGCAAGATCTTTGTCCGAGAGGATGCTGGCTATCGAGCAGGTATCCACATGAAGGAGTATGGAGATAAAAAGCCCGTGCTGGTTATCGGCGGCACTGCCCAGGACTTCCTTGGTGAGTACATGGCAGGTGGCATTCTGATTCTACTAGGTCTAAATCTGAGTGAAGGAGATGGTCATAAAGCCAATTTTATTGGCACTGGAATGCATGGGGGCGTGATTTACCTGAGGGGGGGTGTCGAGGATTATCAATTGGGCAAGGAAGTAGGTGTTGCTGGGCTAGAGGGAGAAGATCGCCAGAT
>JALPXQ010000133.1 GCA_023271515.1 Dehalococcoidia bacterium
ACCAGCTTGCTCACTCAATTCCTTGTCCCTGGACCGCGTCATACCCCTCCTGGAGTGCCTGTTCGTTGGTCGGGACAAACTTGCCTTTCCCGTCATTCTCCAGCATTCGCTTCATTGCCTTCTTCACCGTCGCCAGCGGAGCGACATCCGTTGCCTTGATGTAAGCCCCGAGGGCAACCATGTTGATGGCCAGGGCGCTTCCCACCTTTGCGGCCATCTCGTTCATTGGAATGGGGACGACCATTACATCGGCCCTCATCACGGGGCGCTCGATGAGGGAGCTGTTGAGCACAATGGTCCCACCCCTGGATACCGTGGACTCGAACTTGTCCAGCGAGGGAGAGTTCATGGCGATGAGTGCTGTGGGATCATCGGCAAGCGGCGAGGCGACCGGCTCCTTGGAGAGCACGACGGTGCAGTTCGCCGTGCCGCCACGCATCTCCGGCCCGTAGGAGGGAAACCAGGTCACCTGCAGGCCGTGGTCCATCCCCGCCTGAGCGAGGATCTTTCCCGCAAGGATAGCGGTAAAGTGCTTTTAAAATCTGACTTTCAGAAGATGGTTTCTGACTACTATAAGCATAGAGGGCGGGCTTATCCTCAATGAGCCCCTCTATAAGAAGTTGCCTTTTTAAATTATCGGTGCGATAATTACCCCAGACATGGGATAGACCTCTTGACTGGTGAGGCGTTAGGTGGGGAAGTGTCGGAACTGGCAGATGAGCAATGACTTAGGATCATGTGCTGAAAGGCGTCGGGGTTCGAGTCCCCGCTTCCCCACTCAAAGACCAAAAATCGTTTATTCTTCCCACTTACCGGCTTTGCCAAAGCGAGAGAAACACCAAGCTAATACCCCAATAAATATCAGCGCGAAAATCACCGTAGTAACTATTGCACTCGGCATCATTTTTCACTTACCCCCTTCTTCCTTTTCCGCCTACAATAGTAGCGCCCTTATGCCGTTGCAAGAGGAAGCTCAGCCCCAAGGTCACAATGAGTAAAACCCATATCATTGAAGCCGCCCAAAGTGGGTAGCCTCCATAGGGTTCCACTAAGTCCTTGGCAAACCCCCCATAAATTACCACAAAAAGCAAACCCACCGGCAACACTATTTTTATTATCCAGTCAAACCACCCTCCAACCTTGAAATCTGAGGTCTCATTTATATGCCCCCTAAGCTTATCAGCGCCATATACCCAGCCAACAACAATTGCCGATAGCACCCCTGATAGCAACAAGATATAAAAGGCGGCAGTCCTGTCTACGATTTTCAACCAATGGAGACCGCCCTCGGTGGTGTATAAGATTCCAACTAGAAAGCAAACAGCGCAAACAATGATTGACGTCTTCACCCGGCTCCAACCGAATTTGTGCATCAGTGGGATGGCTATCCCTCCGTAGGCAAGAAAATAGGCAGAGCTTAGGGCTAAAATCCAGAACATAAGGAAAAATATTGCCCCGAAGAAACCTCCGCCTACCGGCAACATGGACACCATTGATGGGTAAGCTACAAAAGCCAACCCCAGTCCCTTAAGCGCAACCTCCTCAATCCCAACCCCCATAGCATGCATCAAAAATCCGGCAGTGCTAAATACGGCAAATCCAGCAAAGAAGCTGGTGCCACAATTGGCAAAGGAGGTTATAGTGGCGCTATTAGCTATATCCCCTCTTCTGGCAACGAAGCTTCCGTAGGCAAACATCCCTGCCATTCCCAGGGAAAGGGTAAAGGCAATCTGGCTAAGTGCAGCAAACCAAACCCCGCCACCAAGCAAGACACCAAAATCCGGGGCGAGGTAAAAGTTAAGCCCATCGACAGCACCAACCAGGGTTATACCCCTGACAAATATAATAATCAGAAAAGCCCAAGCGATTAACATCACATACTGAGAAACCCTGCCGATTACCGGGGCTCCCCGATACATTATGAGATAAACGACTATCCAGGTAAGTGCCAAAAAGCCGACTATTGACCATACCGGTGCTCCCAGCACACCCGGTCCTGGTGAAAGTCGGAGCACCTCGCCAAAGAAGTAATCCCCTGTCGCCTTAGCTCCAGCTTCCCCTACCCCCCAAGCTAGGGTAGCGCCACCGATTACATAATGCAGGCACCAAGCCATTATTACCACATAGTAAGTGGTTATCAGGAAGGAAGCAAAAACTGGCCACCAGCCTACCCACTCCCACCTCCTTCCTATCCCCGCAAAAACACCAGGGGCACCACTTTGGAAGCGACGCCCCATGCCAAACTCTAGCATCAGCCACGGAACACCAAGCACAATAAGACCAAGCATCCAGGCAATCAAGAAGGCGGCACCGCCATATTCATAGGTCAGGTAGGGAAATCTCCACACATTACCCAGCCCTATCGCCGAGCCAATGGCGGCAAAGATAAAATGTCGTGGGCGCAGCCATCTCTCCCTCAAGCCTTTCATTTTTACCCTCCTTTCTTTAAATCTTGAAATGTAAATAAACTTTTACATAATTTAGGGCATATGTCAATACCCTTTT
>JALPXQ010000134.1 GCA_023271515.1 Dehalococcoidia bacterium
TCGAATTAGCTTCAGAAACAGGCCTGGAGGGGTGACCGAGTGGTTTAAGGTGCCGCTCTCGAAAAGCGGTGTCATCTCTGGTGACCGTGGGTTCGAATCCCACCCCCTCCGCTTGAGATTTGGGTTGGGGCAAAGGGGTACGGCAGCGTAAATATCGAGGAACCGGTGACATTCGGAGAGGTGCTGGAGTGGCCGATCAGGCGCGCCTGGAGAGCGCGTGTCGTCTTGTGCGACCGTGGGTTCGAATCCCACCCTCTCCGCTGTTAATAATTCGAGGACAATGAGATGACCAAATCCTTACTCGAAACACTCGGGGCAATCAAGCCTCTGAATTTGGAGACAATGGAGGCCGCCCGAAGGCGGCAGGATAGGCTCACCAAGCCTCAGGGCAGCCTGGGGCAGCTTGAGGAACTTTCCATACGTTTGGCCGGCATGATAGGGAGTTCCCGGCCGGAGATTCGGCACAAGGCTGTCATCACCATGGCTGCTGATCATGGCGTGGCAGCCGAGGGGGTAAGCCTCTACCCCCAGGAGGTCACCAGGCAGATGGTGCTCAACTTCCTGGAAGGAGGTGCAGGCATCAACGTTCTCGCCCGCCATGTGGGGGCAAGGGTTGTGGTGGTGGATATGGGAGTCATCGGCGGATTTGAACCCCGTCCCGGGCTTCTGTGCAAGATGATAGATTTCGGCACCAGGAACATGGCCCGGGGAGCGGCTATGAGCCGACAGCAGGCGCTGGACGCCATCGAGGCGGGGATCGAGGTAATACAAACTGAGATCGCGAAAGGGTTGGATATAGTGGGCACCGGCGATATGGGGATCGGCAATACGACGGCATCGAGTGCCGTCTGTGCCGTGATGACCGGCAAGCCGGTGGTCGAGGTCACCGGCCGCGGCACCGGTCTGGGGGACGAGCAACTGGCCCACAAGGTGGCGGTCATTCAAAAGGCGTTGCAGGTGAATCAACCCAATCCTGATGATCCCCTCGATGTGCTGGCCCGGGTAGGGGGATTTGAAATCGGTGGGCTGGCCGGCGTTATATTAGGAGCAGCAGCAAACCACATCCCGGTGGTCATTGATGGCTTCATCTCCGGGGCGGCGGCGCTCATAGCTGCGGGGCTCTCGCCGACTGCCAGGGAGTATCTCATCGCCGCTCACCTATCGGTGGAAGCCGGACACCGGGTTGCACTGGATCACCTGGGCCTCACCCCATTACTCAATCTCAACATGCGTCTCGGAGAGGGCACCGGAGCAGCGTTAGCCATAAGCATTGCCGAGGCAGCGGCGAAGATTTTGGATGAAATGACCACCTTCGAGGAAGCCGGGGTTTCTGAGGCGGAAGAGGAAGCGGTATAATTGGGTTTCTGGACTGCCTGGCGATTTCTCACCGTATTCCCTGCTCCGGGAGGCCGAGGGCTCAGTGAGAGCGGGATGGGCCGCTCGATAGCCTACTTCCCGCTGGTAGGGCTTATATTGGGGGCGATCCTGGTGGGGCTCGACCAGTTGCTGGGGCTCTTTCTGCCTCCGCTGCTTGTGAGCGCCTTACTGGTCGTTTCACTCATTCTCCTCACCGGCGCGCTCCATCTCGATGGATTGATGGACACCTGCGATGGGTTTGCCGTGAGGAGCTCGGCTGTCGAAAGGCTCAAGGTCATGGCCGATAGCCGGGTGGGTGGTTTCGGGGTGGTGGGGGCATGTTGCCTTATCCTGCTTAAAGTTATCTCGCTGATAACCATACCGGTGGGTTTGAGAGCGGTGGCACTCCTCTTGATGCCTGCCCTCAGTCGATGGAGTGCTGCCTACGCTATCACAGCCTTCCCCTCAGCTAAGAAGGAAGGCCTGGGACAGATGTTCAAGGCCAGGACAAGCTGGCTGAATATAGGCATGGCGACGGTGATTGCTGCGGCTTTAGCCGCGACTTTCCTGGGTTATATCGGGGCAGCACTGGTGGTTGTGGTCTGGCTTATCACCTTTCTGCTTGCAAGAATTCTCAGCTTGCGCCTTGGCGGACTTACGGGAGATACCTACGGTGCCATAATTGAGCTTTCCGAGGTGACGAATCTGATTCTGATCATCGTAATCGGCAAATTGGGAGGAACAAGTTGGCTAGACTTATACTTGTAAGACACGGAGAGACGGAGTGGAATAAGTCGTTTCGGTATCAGGGCCACAGCGATATCCACTTGAATGATAATGGGATCGAACAGGTGGCAAGGGTGAGAGATCGCCTTGCCAGCGAGAGGATAGACGTTATCTACTCCAGCGACCTCTCCCGAGCGTGTGAAACCGCTGAGATCATCGCCTCGATGCACGGCATGGTGGGGATCTGTCAATCGCCGTTATTGAGGGAGATGAACTTCGGCCAGGGTGAAGGAATGACCTTCGATGAGATCAAGGAGCGCTACCCCGGGATCGCCGGCGATCCTAAGGCCTGGAGAACCAGGAGTCCCGAAGTGCATCTCCCT
>JALPXQ010000135.1 GCA_023271515.1 Dehalococcoidia bacterium
CGGTAGGAAAATCCGGTCCCGGAACAAGTTCTATAAGGTCACTGGCGGTAATGTCGGGATTGTCGATAAGACTGGTGATGCCGTCGCATATCTCTCCCAGATTGTGTGGCGGGATGTTGGTGGCCATACCGACGGCAATGCCCGCTGCACCATTTAACAGCAGGCCGGGAACTTTGGTGGGAAGAACAGTCGGTTCGTGAAGAGAGTCATCGAAGTTAGATGTAAAATCAACGGTATCCCGATCTATCTCAGCCAGCATCTCCCCGGAGATCTCAGCCAGACGAGCCTCGGTGTAGCGCATCGCTGCTGGAGGGTCATTGTCCATACTCCCGAAATTCCCCTGTCCGTCGATGAGCCGGTACCTCATGGAGAAGTCCTGGGCCATGCGCACCATTGCATCGTATATAGGAGCATCACCATGAGGATGGTACTTACCCATGACCTCACCGACGATGCGGGCGCTTTTTTTGTAAGGAGTGTTGTGAGTAACCCCCAGCTCGTTCATGCCGTAGAGAATCCTTCTCTGCACCGGCTTCATCCCGTCGCGGACATCAGGGAGAGCGCGGGAGACGATCACGCTCATGGCATAATCGAGATATGCGCTCTTGACTTCGTCCTCGATGCTAACTTGCCTGACTGTCCCCATCTCCATTGTTTGCGTCCACCTCTCTCAACTTGTGTGCCGGCCCCGGAACCCTGTCCGGGGCAAGCGTTCACCGCGGTCAATACTCACATAAGGATTGTATCTAATACTGAGCGAAAGGTCAAGGATGGCGCCTTGAAAGAACTGGACATAACAACGCTAGCGAGCACCGGAACATCCGCCATAACTTGGCAAATGGCTGCCAATATGATAGAATATGCTCACAAGATAAGTGTTCACCGCAGAGCACGCAAAGAACGCAGAGAGGGCAAGCTGGTTTTGGTCTCGTTCAAATTCCGATTCATCTCAGCGGTCTCTGTGCTCTCCGTGGTGAACAGGTACCTCACAAGAGCCACAATAGGCCAACCTGCCTCAGTCTGGGTGCAGGTGAGTTCCAAGGAGGTGAACATGAACTGGCTGGATATCGTTATCATCGTTGTCCTGGGCATATTGACTGTTCTCGGCATGAAGCGTGGCCTGATCAATTCCCTCGTTCCCCTGGTGGGGGTGGTCCTGGGAATAGTCCTGGCAGGTAGATTGCACCACTCTCTGGCGGAGAGGCTGGGTTTCATCGAGAGCGAAAGCCTGGCTGGAATCATTGCCTTTGTCCTCATATTGATTGCAGTCTATGTGCTGGTGTCCATTCTGGGGTCAATGTTGCGCGGCCTGCTCCGGATGGTGTTTCTGGGTTGGGTGGACCGCTTGGGCGGAGGCGTCTTCGGGTTTGCCGTGGGCTGGATTATCTGCTCGGTAATCGTAGTGCTTCTCGCTCGGTATATGGCCTTGCCTGCAGAGATTCCTGAAATGCCGCTGCCGGAATTGGGGGGGTGGATCGAGGATTGGCGTGGACTGGAGGGGATAAGGCTGTCGGTCACGACTGCAATCAGCGAGTCGAAGCTGGCTACCGTCCAAATAGATTCCTTCCCGGTCATTCTCGGGCTTCTCCCTGAAAGATTCGCTGTGGTCCGAGATTTCTTTGGCAAGTAGTGAAGGCGCAGAATCTGCATGATTGGCTGGTAGCCGTCTCCCAGGCGATGACCATTCAGCGCGAGTTGGCCGAGCTGGTGTCAGCGAGGGATGAGGTGAGCGATATCCGATTAGTGGCCGGGGTGGACATTTCAGTCCGGAACACCAGCGGGGTGGCCCGGGGGGCGGTGGTCGTCCTGAACTACCCCGAACTGACATTGAGAGAAAGCCAGATCGCCGAGAAGGCCATCGAGTTTCCCTATGTGCCGGGGTTGCTCTCGTTTCGGGAATCCCCGGTCATCCTGGCTGCCGGCGAAAAGCTCACCAATATCCCTGACCTGATCCTGGTTGATGGACAGGGAATTGCTCACCCCAGACGCCTGGGGCTGGCATCTCACCTCGGGTTACTCTGGGACAGGCCGACCATCGGCTGCGCCAAGTCGCGTCTGTGTGGGGAACACCGTCCTGTGGAAACCGAGCCGGGGAGGTTCGCTGACCTTCTGGACGGCGAGGAGATCATTGGAGCAGTGCTGCGCACCAGGGCAGACAGCAAGCCACTGTATGTTTCGGTGGGACACAAGATAAGCTTGGAGGCGGCCATCCGGTGGGTCCTTCGTTGTTGCCGTGGTCACCGGCTTCCAGAGCCAACCCGTCTGGCCCACCTGGCTGCCGGAGGGCAGCTCAAGGTAGAGCCAATATCCAGCATGAAAAGGATTTCCGACGATAACCGTTGAGGTCTTCAATCTTGCCACAGAGACACTTAGGCACAGAGACCGAAGGATGGTTGATGGGCGCACGTCAATTTG
>JALPXQ010000136.1 GCA_023271515.1 Dehalococcoidia bacterium
GGTGCGGACCAAGGTGGGAGGGTGAGTGTCAAGTCCAAGGAGCAACTTGCAACCCTGCTAAGGCAGCGGCCGTCATGCGAGGAGGTAAATTGAAGATGAGCCATTGTTGATGGGGGAAGTAAAAGCAAGAAAGGAGGTGAGAGGGATATAACGAATTCAACAGAGAGGAGCACCACTAAAGAAGACAACTAAGGTAAAGAAAGAACAAAACAAAGAAAACAACTAAGATGAAGGAGGGCAGGATGCACAAGAGACTAATCGTGATGGTTGCGGTGTTGCTAACAGCAGCCCTGGTGGCAACTGGCTGCCCGGTACCAGCGGCAGATGTGGAAGAACCACGAGTGGAAGAACCACGAAATGTCATCTTTTTTCACCCCGACGGATATGGGTTAAGCCATTGGAATGCCCTTCGGGCTTGGCTGGTCGGGCCGGATGGTCGGCTTAACTGGGACCGGCTGCCGTATATGGCCCCTTACACCGGACATATGAAGGATGCCTTGACAGGAAGCTCCGCTGGTGGGGCCACTGTGCATGCCTATGGAGTGAAGGTGGCATTCGATAGCTTCGGTATGGATGGAGACCAGGTGATTACCGCCCTTTCCGGCCAACAGATGTCAATTATGGAGGAAGCTATCCAGGCAGGTTTCGCTACTGCTCTTATTCAAACGGGCAGTGTCACTGACGTCGGGACGGGCACGTCCGTATTTGTCGCTTCCACAAAGTCCCCCGGCATATTTATTCCTCCCATGAAAGCCCGCAGTTTGAGAGAGGAGCGAGCTGTCCAGCTTATCGAATCCGGCGTTGACGTACTCTTAGGTGGGGATGAGGCATATCTCTTGCCTGAAGGCGTCACTGGTCGCCACGGGGAAGGCAGGCGCACTGATGGCCTTAACCTTATTGAGAGGGCGAAAGCACTCGGATACACAGTCGTCTATACCCGTGATGAGTTGATGGCGGCGGCTGCCGGCGGAGCGACCAAAGTATTGGGCGTATTCGCCAGCGGCCCCACCTTTAACGCCCTGACCGAGGAAGAGCTACGGGCCAGGGGGTTGCCGCACTACTGGCCCGAGGCGCCTACCATAGCCGAAATGGCGGCGGCCACGCTCCAAATTCTTGCCCGACACCCGCAAGCGGCCACCACAGGCTTCTTCATCGTTGCCGAGGAGGAGGGAACGGATAATTTTCCCAATGTGGCTAACGCCAGCGGCTCCTTTGAGGCAGGCAAGCGCGCTGATGAGGCCTTTGGGGTGTTTGCAGATTTTGTCGAGCAGAACCCAAACACCTTGCTCATCACTGCGGCCGACAGCAGCGCTGGTGGTAAGGACATCACTTCACTGCCTCCTAGAGTGATGAAGATGGTTCTGGTGGATGGCAAGATGCCGGAGGTTGAAATCAATACTGGCGCGGATGGTGAGTTTGTGCTAGCACCCATGGATGGTGTTGATGGTGCAGGCACCGAGCTGTTCCTGTCGGCACCAGATAGAAAAGGTAATCGCTGGCCGTTTGGCGTGGCCTGGGCAATACGGCACGACCTATCCGGTGGCATTGTAGCCCGTGCCAAGGGGCTGAACGCGAATCTGGTGACCGAGCTTGGCGTCGTCGACAATACCGATATCTACCGGATCATGTACTACACCCTGTTTGGTGAGTGGTTGGGTGAGGCACGTTGAGTAGGTTTTTCACCTTTACCTCCTTATAAGTTTGGCGGGCCAATCGAGCCCGCCAATCATTAACCGGAGATTTGGTCGTTGAAATAGAAAGAGGATCATTTGTTAATCCTTGTCTGCCATTAATGAACATTGTGGGGGAGGTTTAACCTCCCCCACAACCCGGGGGATAAGAATGAAAGGGGAAGGTTTGCGGATCGGTTTTCTAAGCGTTCTGATCATTTCTTCGATTGCTATTGGCCTCATATCAATGGCGTTAGACCACAAAACTATGATCGGCCCTACTTTGATCTTGCTGGCGCTTTTATCATTGGCTCCTCTAAAACTGGTGGGGCGGACGATAAAATCATGCTCCGCCGACATCGTATTCGGGGCAGTTGATACCTTCTTTCTCGGGATTGCTGCTATAATCGGGGCAAGCTTTGCGGGAATTCTGGGGGCAATCGTTGGGGCAGCCGCCGGGGACGCCATTACCGATGGATTTGCCGGCTTGTGGGAGGGAAGAGCTGCGCAATACCTCAGGAAACATGGCATTGAGGAAGCGAGAACCCCGTTATCGGCCTCTCTGGGCAAGATGTCGGGGTGCTTTCTGGGGATTGGGGTGCTATTAACACTGGTCTGGACAGTT
>JALPXQ010000137.1 GCA_023271515.1 Dehalococcoidia bacterium
GGAAGGCAAGACCTACAACGTGACCTTCACGGTAAAGAACCAGGGCGCTGCTGCCATTGCCAGCACCGCCAGCATCAAAATAGATGGTGAAGAGAAGGCTACTGCTGCTGTTCCCGCATTAGCTGCCGGCGAGACCCACACCGCTACCGTTGGTCCCTTCACCCTCACCGGTGCCAACGACACTATTAAGGTCTACGCCGATAAGCTCGCAGTTGTTGCCGAGCTCGACGAGACCAACAACTACCTGGAGACCCTTTGGGTACTACCGGGTTACCCTGATCTGATCATCAGCAATCTGGAGTACGAGTGCATTATACCCGGCAAGACCTACAAGGTGACCTTCACCATAAAGAACCAGGGCGATGTTGCTGCCGCTGCCAGCACTGCCAGCCTCGAAGGAATACCCTTTGGTCCTGTCGCCTTTAAAATGCCAGCATTAGAACCTGGAGCCACCTTAACTATTGATACTGCAGACCATATGCCTCAAGGTGTTTCTGTTAGATGGCCCCCTGTTCTTGGTGCGGGGGGTAGATTCAGCTACGATGAGGATGGGCACACGGTCAAGGTCTACGTTGATAAGGACGGAGTCGTCGACGAGAGCGACGAGACCAATAACTACCTGGAGATTACTGTGTTGTCACCCGATCTTCCCGATGTTCCCGACCTCGTTGTCATCCCCGAAGGCTGGTCGGTTGAATGGGTAGAGGGGGGCCAATACAGGGTGACCTTCACCATAAGGAACCAGGGCGAGGGTGATGCCGCTGCCAGCACCGCCGGCATCGAAATAGATGGTGAAGAGAAGGCTACTGCTGCTATTCCCGCATTACCTGCCGGCAAGACCCACACCGCTACCGCCGGCCCCTTCACCCTCACCAATGGCCGCGACATCGTTAAGGTCATCGCTGACAGGGACAATGTCGTTCAGGAGACCCCCGTAGAAGAGGGCAACAACGTGCGGGAGTGGCCAGTAGAGGGACAAAAAGCGCCCTGGGGCATTATTGCCGGCGTAACCGGTGCGGCTGTAGTTGTCGGCATAGTAGTCTTTGCGGTGCGACGGAGGACGAGCTGAAGCACAGGCTCGACGCATTGGAATTTTTGAAATTCCTACGCGTCCGTAAAGGGGCGAAGCCTTCGGGGTTTCATAGAGATACAGTGGAGACGGATGGGGAAAATCTCAACGTATCTCAACTAATCCCCAGAGCGAAGCCCGTTCGGGGTTTCAGGGGGAGAGTCCCTCTGATGCTCCCGTTGCTTATCCTGGGCCTGGTGCCCGTGCTGGCCCTGCTCTTGATAGTGCACAACCTGGTTGAGAAGAGTTTGCTTGCGATAGACATGGTCGGATTAAGCGAACTTTTCTCTACCGAATTCCGCGACGGTGCCTTCATCGCGGGCCCGGTACACTATGGCTTGCTTCCGGCGTTGTGGACAACTTTCCTGGCCGTTGTAATCGCTGTCGCTATCGCCCTGCCGGCATCTCTGGCAATAGCGGTATTCGCCTCCGAGTTTCCCTCCGGCCTGCTTGGAAGGGGGCTGCGGGGCCTGCTGGGAATGCTGGCCGGTATCCCCCCCATCGTATATGCCCTTACGGCCGGGATTTTCACGAGGTTATTCATGATTCCCAAGTTCTGCAGCGGGTTTTTACGCCCTCCCATTACCCCGGAGGCGCTGGGCATCTGCCCCGAGAACTGGCCACCTCCTGGTTTGCCTCCCATAACCAGCGGGACGTTCCCTTGGCATCTGGGTGGCCCGAACAGCATCCTCCTGGGGGGATTTGTGCTTGCCCTGCTGGTAATACCGTTTATGGCCCCCTTTATAGACGACGCCCTGCGAAATGTCCCCTTTGAGCTCAAGGAAGCCTCTCTGTCGCTGGGAGCCAACCGCTGGCATACCTTGAAGAAGGTCACCCTTCCCCTGGCTCTGCCCGGTATTATCTCCGCCACCGCCGTCGGGGCGCTTAAGGCTACCGGGGACGTAATGATCGCCCTCCTTGTTATTGGTCGCGCCGTACCTGGTTTGCCGACCCCCCTCTGGGACGTCCTGGAGGTGTCTGCGCCGTTGACGTCAATCGGCCCGACGCTTGTCCGTGACACCGCTCCTGTCACCCACGCTCCTGTGGCCCACTTTGCCGGTCTCCTGCTCCTGGTGATCGCCTTTGCCATTATGGGTGTGGCCACCCTTCTCCAGAGAAGGCTCAGGAGGCGGTATTGTGAAACTTCACTAATTTTATAGACATCTATTGACATTCATCGTAGAATCTGTTATAATTAGGAC
>JALPXQ010000138.1 GCA_023271515.1 Dehalococcoidia bacterium
CTCCTCCCTATTGGAAAGACATAACTGATACCTTTTAATTAAAAGAGGTGTGCCTAGAAGTCATCCCGAAATTGCCCCCAAAAGGATAATGATGCAAGCAATGATAAGGAAAGCAAGAAGATATGATAATCGTGCTCTCACCTCAACTAATAAGCCTCCCGAAGTTAAAAAGCCAGGCAAAGGTTCTCTCCACCTTCCACCTTCCCTCTAGCCATTGAGATCCGGCTTCTTCCCTCATCTTCCTCCGAAGGAATGCAAGGCTTGACCCCCCTTGCCCTAAGCTTCCACCTTAAAGTATCACTATCGTAGCCCTCACCTCTTTGGGCCTTATCTTAGGCCTTCCCACACGCCTTGGCACCTTCACCGTGGTGAGGGTTGCCTCCGCAAGCTTCACTTCACTCTTTTGAGCACTCTCCACCAGAACCCCTATGGGAAGTCCTTACACCACCAACATCACCTTGCTCCCCTTTCCCCTCTTGGTGAGTCCTACTTTCCCTCCCCCTTTTTGGCGGGGACAAAGATTCCATCTAGGAAAGTCCAATCCAGCTTTCTCTATCTCATCCAAGGTGGTAAGGAAAGCCCTCCAAACACGCTCCCACACCCCTTCAGCCTCCTATGGCAGCGGGTCTTGCTCCCCTACTCCCTGGGCAGGTTTGCCATCGTGATCCCGTCTTCAGGACCCATAGAATCCCTTCCAGGGTCTGGCGATCATCGGCTCTCTTTCTCCCTTTGGGCTTCTGGGGAGGTAGCAAGGGCGAGATGAAGGCCCACTGCTTGTCTGTAAGGAACCTCTCCAAGTTTTGAGACCTCCTATCATAGTCTTAACTACGGTTTTTAGTCATCGCCTCTAAGTCAACATTTCGGGATGACTTCTAATCCTCCCTTTAATTAACTGCCTCCCCAAACGAGGAAAAAGTGAACTCTTGTAAATTTGTGACAGTCATCGCCTTTTTATTAAGGGTCGGACATAAGTTCTAGTTTGTTTTCCTTTCGTCTAATTCCAAGAATACCAGGTCCAACCAATGTAATTTGGTTCTTAGTTTTATAAGCAAAACCAAGCACCCCGTAGTTTAAACACATTGTAAGCACATCGTTGCCTCTCTTTACGTAGATATGAGAAATATCTGGCATAGTAATATGGTGCGCCTCTGCCCAGCCTAAAGGTGACCAAGATTCTGTATCTGAGCAAATATTTAAGGAAAAGCTTTCGCCTTCTAAATAGTCCCCTGTTTTCTTGGTTTTAGTGATAAGACGTCCACCATAACCTCTTAATTCGCTTGCGATAATCCGGTCTACTTTTTCGCCTGCGTGAAATACATACACGGAATAATAGTCATTTCGCCTTCTGGATCTATAGTTTGCTACAAAGCCACGGTCATCACTTAACATCACATACGCACGTGGGTTTCTATTTCTAAGATATTCATAAACTACACGCATATCTTGAGCGTTTCTCCATTTAATACCCTCTTGATAATAATAAGCATAGATACCTGGTGGTATCTCTAATGCCTCTTTTAGGGCTTCTTCGAATAGTTGTCTATATCGTTGTTCCCAATAATGTGAGGGTAAGAAAGAGTGGGGAAGCTCATGGAAGCGCCTAAAAGGGATATTACTTAGTCCCTGTATATATTGTTGCTGGTTCCCGTCCCATCTAATGCCAAAATCTTCAGGTCCGATAAAATATACCTTGTTGTCAATCAGCCGAATGCCGAGGACGCCGGAAAGCAAAAGCTTTGACAAAACATCATAACTTTCAACCGTGCTGAGCTTAATCTGTCCTGTTTTAGCTAATCGTTCCTTAGTAAGCTCAAAGGTCTCCTTGGCAGCTGGAGGGAAGGGAGAGGAGTTAGCGATCACCAAAACGACCTCTTTTAAGGGTGGTTCGCCCAGCATTGAAAGCTTCTTAGCTAAGTCAAAGGCATCACTTTGTAATCGGTCTATTTTCTCCGAGGTCATCTCGGCTTGACCAGTGCATTCATATAAGATATGGCTATCGTAAGACTTAACTAACACATCGTGATGTGTGCCTAATGTATCATATCGTGCTACGACTTCTTTACCTTGGCTGAGTAAGTATGCTGCCCAGACTTGCTCAAGAAAGGGACCTTCCAATGTGATAGATCCATCAAAAACGATATTCATTTCGGCTGCCATTTCCACCTCCTATCCTTTAAGTTGTTCTTCTGTTAATTCGCCTTTCAACAATCGCTTGGGTAATTCCTTCCTCATTTTATCCAGCAACAGCTTTACTTTA
>JALPXQ010000139.1 GCA_023271515.1 Dehalococcoidia bacterium
TTATCGATAAGCGTGCCCTGCTGGAGATCACCCTCGGCTCATCGATCCTGGCGACGGGGGGCGGTGGTGATCCCGAGATCGGGCTACTCTGGGCTTATAACGTGATCGAGCAGGGCTGGGATATCGTGATGATCGACCCTCAGGATATGCCCGACGAAGCCCTGGCGACGATCGCCGGCTGTCTCGGAGCGGCGTTGGTCTTGACCGAGAAGCCACCGAATGGTCAGGAGCTGTTTTGGTGCTATGAAAAATTATTCCGTTATCTGGGCCGGGAAGTCCAGGCGGTCACACCTCCAGAGGCCGGTGGGGTGAACACGCCGGTGCCGATGGCCGTCGCCGGGGCGGTCGGCATCCCGGTGATCGATGCAGATGGGATGGGACGGGCATTTCCGGAGCTACAGATGACCTCCTTCTATATCCACGGAGTCTCACCCTCGCCGACGGCCGTGGCGGATGAGAAAGGTCATGTGACAATCGTTGATGCTCAGGATGCCCTCACGGCAGAGCGGATCGTACGCAATGTGGCAATGGCCTACGGCGGCATCTCCTGGATCGCTGGATACCCAATGACTGGGAAACAGCTCAAACAAACGGCCATCCTTAATTCTGTTTCCTTAGCCTGGGAAATCGGGCGGCGGGTCTTGGAGGCGCGGCGAAAGCATCTCGACCCTATCGAGGAGGTGCTCCAGTTGAGCGGCGGCTTCAGGGCCTTCGAGGGGAAGATCATTGATATCAACCGCGAGTTCGGGGCAGAGAAGACCAAGGGTTTTTCATTGGGGAGAATCATCATGGAAGGACTCGAGATTTTCAAGGGCCATACTGCCACCATCGATTTCCAGAACGAGTGGTTGACTTTGCAGGTGGATGGAGAAATCCGGTGTATGCCCCCGGATCTCATCTGCATCCTCGATCCCATGACCGGCGAGCCGATCCGGACGGACATTGTTCGCTACGGGTACCGCGGCACCGTGGTGCTGATTCCTGCTCACAGTCGGATGCGCACAGAAAAAGGAATCCAGACCTTCGGTCCACGCTACTTTGGCTACGATCATGACTACGTCCCGGTGAAAAAGCTGATGAGCGGAGGAAGAAGATGAAAATTCTCCGTTGGGTTCAGATCGCAGACACACACACTGCAGGGGAGCCTACTCGGATCGTTCTGGGGGAGCTTCCTTACACTATTCCTGGTCGAACAATGGGAGAGCGCCAGACATGGCTCGCGGATCATGCCGAGGACCTTCGACAGTTTCTCCTACAAGAGCCCCGAGGACATAATGATATGTTCGGGGCAGTCGTTGTCCCGCCAGTTAACCCCGAGGCCGATTTTGGCCTGATCTTCTTCGACAGTGAGGGGTGTTTGGGAATGTGCGGCCACGGAACGATCGGGGCAGTAACAGCCCTAGCCTCGCTGGGCTGGACACAAAAAGAAGAACTTATCATTGATACTCCCGCCGGTGAGGTGCGTTGTCGCATTCACTGGAAGGATGGAGAGGTGGTGGCCGTCACCTTTCAGAACGTCGCCTCCTTCTATCTAACCACCTTAAGAAAGGACGGTGTGCCGATCCATATTGCTTATGGGGGCAATCTGTTCGCACTGGTAGAGGTGAAACTTCTGGGATTCCAGCTAGAACGAGACGCCTTGCCTGAGTTAGTACACCGCGGGATGGCGATTAGGAGGTGGGTCAATGAACACCACGTCTTTCACCATCCCGCTACTAGAGCCCCTCTGAAAGTGGATCTTGTGGAATTCTATAGTGAGGCTGCACCCCAAACAAACGTGGCGGTCTTCGGAGAGGGACAAGTGGATCGCTCCCCCTGCGGTAGCGGTACTTGTGCTAAAATGGCATTTCTCCACGCTCACGGACAATTAGGAGTAGGGGAGGAGTATCGCTACCGGAGTATTTTAGGCACAGAGTTCATCGGCAGGATCGTCACCGAGGTCAGGGTGGGAGATATATTAGGGATTATTCCAGAAGTGACCGGGTCTGCCTACTTGGTAGGAATCGGCTCTCTGGTGCTTGTGGAAGGGGACCCGTTTCCTTCCGGCTTTAGACTGATCCCCCAAAGCAAAGAGGATTCACCTTTCTGTTCTGAGCGGAGGAAGGGGAAGGGCTAAAAGGCGGAAGCAGTAGCCCATAGCGGTGATAAATCGCTTTGTCTGCATCCCAAGTAACACATTTCAG